>DVJJ01000164.1 GCA_018716875.1 Candidatus Avoscillospira avistercoris | reverse complement strand
CCCGGCTTCCGAAACGGAAACCTGGATGACCAATGAACAAATAAAAGTGTCAATCATTATGCAAAGAGCCAAAAGGATGCAATTATAAAAGAAATTTAAAAATCTGTTTGTGTTTTTCATAAAAAGGTGATATCTTATGGGAGGAATAAAAATATATTGGGGATACACAACGGATTTATTAAAACGAATTTAAGAAATACCGGGGGATTCCCCAAAGAACATAAGGAGTTGTGACGTTATGAAGCGTTCTGAGATCAACAAGGCGCTGAAAGAGCTGGAGGCCATGTGCGAAACGTACCACTGCTATCTGCCGCCGTTCTGCCATTTTACCCCGGAGGAGTGGGAGAACAAGGGCCACGAGTATGACGAGGTCCGCGACTGCATGCTGGGCTGGGATATTACCGATTACGGCCAGGGGGATTTCGACAAGGTGGGCTTTTCCCTCATCACCATCCGCAACGGCAACCGGCAGATGGCCGACCGGTATCCCAAGGTTTACGCCGAGAAGCTGCTGTACCTCAAGGAGGGCCAGTACGCCCTGAACCACTTCCACTGGTACAAGACCGAGGATATCATCAACCGCGGCGGCGGCAACGTGCTCATCCGTGTTTACAACTCTCTGCCCAATGAGGAAATCGACTACGAAAGCGACGTGCTGGTGCAGACCGACGGCTATGCCCGCTATGTGCCTGCCGGTACCCAAATTCGCCTGAAGCCCGGCGAGAGCATCTACGTCCGGCAGCGGATGTACCACGACTTCTCCGTGGAGCCTGGTACCGGCCCCGTGCTGCTGGGCGAGGTGAGTCAGTGCAACGACGACAACACCGATAACCGGTTCAATCCCCCCGCAGGCCGTTTCCCAGCCATCGAGGAGGACGAGAAGCCTTACCGCCTGCTGTGCAACGAGTATCCCGCAGCCAAATAATCGAACGCGATCCCCTGTCCACCAGTTGGCGGACAGGGGATTATTAATTGAAAATATGACCAAAAACAGAAAATCGTTTTTGTATATATTACACGATATGCACAAAAAATGACAAATGTCATATGAGGTTTATTACAAAATACAGGTGCGCAACGGCCCGGGGTTGGATATAATGCGGGTGCAATTCCAAATTGCAGGAACGGCCCGACCGCCGTTTCAAACTACTGTCAGGAGGAATAAAAATGAAAAAGATCATCAGCATCGTTTCTGCCGCCGCACTGATCGCCACCATGGCTGCCGGGTGCAGCACCGAGAAGGCCCCCGCCGACACCGCGACGGAGGATACCGCCAACACCGAAAACACTGCCAACACCGACGCCAGCACCGAGGGCGGCGACACCAGCTCTGAGGGCGGCCGCATCTTTGGCTACACCTGCATGGACGGCACCAACCCCTTCTTTGTGGCTCTGGAGAACTCCATCCGTGAGGTTGTGGAGGCCAACGGCGACACCCTGATCTCCATGGACCCTGCCAACGACTCCAACACCCAGATCGACCAGATTGAGGATATGATCTCCCGTGGTGTGGAAGTTATGTTCGTCAACCCCGTTGACGCCGACGGCATCATTCCCGCGCTGGATATGCTGAAAGATGCCGATATCCCCATGTTTGGTTTCGATACCCAGGTGGGTGACATGAGCTATCTGGTGTCCTACGCCGGTTCCGATAACTACAACGCCGGTTACGTCTGCGGCGTGGACCTGGCTGAGAAGGTGCCCGAGGGCGGCGACATCCTGGTTCTGGACAGCCCCACCATGCAGTCCATCACCGACCGCGTCAACGGCTTCCTGGACGCCATTGAGGAGTCCGGCGTGACCTTCAACATCGTTGGCCAGCAGGACGGCCAGGGCAACCAGCAGGTCTCCAACCAGAAGGCCACCGATATGCTGACTGCCAACCCCGACGTCGTCGCCATCTTCGGCGGCAACGATCCCACGGCCCTGGGCGCTTACACCGCTGCCGATGCCGCCGGCCTGAGCCCCATGATCTACGGCGTTGACGGTTCCCCCGACGTGAAGGCTCTGCTGGGCAGCACCATGATGGAGGGCACCGGCGCTCAGTCCCCCATGACCATCGGCAAGACCATCGCTGAGACCGCTTACAGCTGGCTGAATGGCGAGGAAGTGGAGGCGTTCATCCCCATCGAGACCTTCCTCATCACCGCTGACAACGTTGCCGACTACGGCACCGACGGCTGGCAATAATCGACAGCCGCTGTACATCTGACCGTATAGCGTACATAGGCAAGGGCTTTGCCCCAACGACGGGGCAAAGCCCTTTTCCAAAGCGTAGTATTCGACGAAATCCGCGAGAGGTGGTGGCGATTTATGAGTGAGCAGTATTTACTGGAAATGAAAGGGATCAGCAAATCCTTCCCCGGCGTCAAGGCGCTGAAAAACGTGAGCTTGCAGCTGAAAGCCGGAGAAATCCATGCGCTTCTTGGCGAAAACGGCGCCGGCAAGTCGACGCTGATCAAGGTTCTGGGCGGCATTTACCATGCCGAAGAAGGCGAAATCTACATCGATGGCCAGAAGAAGGACATTGACGGCGTTGTGGCGGCTCGTGCCGCCGGCGTGTCCATCGTCCATCAGGAACTGGTCCTCGTCCCCTATATGACAGTGGCCGAAAATATTTTCCTCGGCCGTGAAATGGGCGGCAAGTTCAACATTGACCGCCGGAAAATGTCCCAGGAGGCACAAAAGCTCCTGGACACCTACGATATGAATATCGATGCCGATATGCTGGTGGAGCATCTGACCATCGCCCAGCAGCAGATGGTGGAGATTGTGAAAGCGATTTCCTTCCAGTCCAAGATTCTGGTGATGGATGAGCCCACCTCGTCCATCTCCGACAAGGAAGTGGGCTTCCTCTTTGAAACCATGCGCACCCTGACGAAAAAGGGCGTCGGCATTATCTATATCTCCCATAAAATGAGCGAGCTGGAGGAGATCTGCGACCGCGTTACGGTGATGCGTGACGGCGAGACCGTGGGCACGAAGGTGGTCAAGGAAAGCACCAAGGACGATCTCATTGCCCTGATGGTGGGCCGCGAGCTGACCAATTACTATACCCGCGACTATCTGGAGCCCGGCGAAGTGATTCTAAAGTGTGATCACATCTCCGACGGCAAGATGTCCAAAGACGCCAGCTTTGAACTGCGCAAGGGCGAGATCATCGGCTTCGCAGGCCTGGTGGGCGCCGGACGCAGCGAGACCATGAAGGCCATCTTCGGCCTGGCTCCCAATATGAGCGGCGACGTCTATGTGGAGGGCAAAAAGGTCCAGATCAAGTCGCCCATCGATGCCATGAAATACGGCATCGCCCTGGTTCCCGAAAGCCGCAAGGAGGAGGGCCTGTACCGGGTCATGAGCGTCCGGTTCAACGCCACCATTGAGGTATTGGGTGAATTTATCCGGCATTTGGGTGTGAATTCCGCAAAAGAGCGGCAGATCACGCAAAAATATATTGATATGATGGCTACCAAGACACCGTCGCAGGAGCAGATCATCGGCAACCTGTCCGGCGGCAACCAGCAGAAGGTCATGATCGGCCGCTGGCTGGCCACCAATCCCAAGATTCTGATTCTGGACGAGCCCACCCGCGGCGTGGACGTAGGCGCCAAGGCGGAAATCTATGCCATTATGAACGAACTGGTGAAGCAGGGCATGTCCATTATCATGATCTCTTCGGAACTGCCCGAGATCATCAATATGAGCGACCGCGTCTATGTCATGTGCGATGGCCAGGTCACCGGCTGCCTGGGCCACGAAGAGGCAACCCAGGAGCGGATTATGCAGCTGGCTGCCAAGTAAGTGAGGAGGATTGGATTCATGAACAGACTCAACAGCACGAATCCGGTTGTCAAATATCTGAAAGACAACATCGGTATCATCATTGCCCTGGTGGCAATGTGCATTTTCCTGGTGGCATTCCCCACCACCCGTACCACCTTTATGACGGGTAAGAACATCTTCAACATTCTGCGCCAGAACGCCTCCAACCTGTTCCTGGCTACCGGCATGACCATGGTCATCATCCTCGGCGGCATCGACCTGTCCGTTGGTACGGTCATCGCCCTGTCTGGCTGCGTGGCCGCCGGTATCACCACCGCCATGGGCGGCGAGACCGCCGGCGCTCAGGCCGTTGCCGCTGTGGCCGGCTTTGCTGCCTGTATCGTTGTCGGCGGCCTGGTGGGTATGTTTAACGGTCTGATCATCAGCAAGACCGAGATTCCCCCCTTCATTGTGACCCTGGCTTCCATGAACATCACCAAGGGCATCGCCCTGGTCTACACCAACGGCGCTCCCATCCGCTGCATGACCGACGCGTTCAAGTTCCCCGGCGCCGGTTATGTCGGCCCCATTCCGGTTCCCGTCATTCTGATGCTGGTCGTCTTTGTCATTGCGGTGCTCATCGTCAACCGTACCCACCTGGGCCGTCATATTTACGCTGTCGGCGGCAACGCCCAGGCAGCAAAATTCTCCGGCATCAATGTGGAAAAAGTCAAGTTCTTGGTGTATACTTATACTGGTATTATGGCAGGTATCGCCGGTATGGTGGTGGCCTCCCGCCTGTACTCCGGTCAGCCCACAGCCGGTGACGGCGCTGAAATGGACGCCATTGCCGCGGTCGTCGTCGGCGGTACGTCCATGAGCGGTGGTTCCGGCCGCTTGGGCGGTACCCTCATCGGCGTTCTTATCATCGGTGTCCTGAACAACGGCCTGAACCTGTTGGGCGTCGATTCCAACTGGCAATACATCGTCAAGGGCCTTGTCATTCTGCTGGCGGTCTATGTGGACTTCCTGCGGAACAAGAAGGCCGGCAGATAACGACTTCCATGGAGCAACAGTCTCTCCCGCCCGGTGCGGGAGGGGCTTTTGCCCTATATTCGCATATGGAGACAAACGGCATGAAGCAATTCTGGAAATGGACCGCCCTGGTGCTGGCACTGTTACCGCTGACAGGGTGCAGCCTGACGGCGGAGCTGTCCGCTCAAAACGATCCCCGGATCTTCGGGGCAACCTATATGACGCGGAACAACCCCTATTTTGACGTGCTCCACAACGCCATTGAAAGCGTTGTGGAGAGCAACGGCGACATTCTCATCGTCCGGGACCCCTGCCAGGATCAGCAGAAGCAGAATGAACAGATTCTCGAGATGATCGACGAGGGCATCTCCGTGCTGTTTCTCAATCCGGCGGACTGGATTGAGGTAAAACCGGCCCTGGAGGCCTGCCGGGAGGCGGGCGTGGTGGTCATCAACGTGGACACGGTGGTGCAGGATACAGAGTATGTGGTGTCGGTGGTGGAAACCGACAACTATCAGGCCGGCGTCCTCTGCGCCCGGGAAATGATGACGCAGATTACCGAGGGGGACATTCTGGTTTTGGGAAATCCGGTGCAGATGTCCATTGTCAACCGTATTCAGGGGTTCGTCGACACCATCGGGGACAATCCCAACTTCCGGGTCCAATATGTGGAGACCTCTGCCGGTGAGTTTGAAATCTCCGCGGATGTGGTCAATGAGATAATTGCGCAGGAGGGCGGGCAGTTTGACTTTGAGGTGATTCTGGGCGGCAATGACCCGTCGGCATTGGGCGCGCTGGCCGCGTTGCAGCAGAACCGACTGGAGGATGAAGGCGTTCTGATCTACGGCATCGACGGTTCTCCGGACTTCAAGGCCATGCTGGAGCTGGGATACGTTTCCGGCACCAGTACCCAGAGCCCCGGCACCATTGGCCGGGTGGCAGCGGAGACGGCCTACGCCTATCTGGACGGCCAGACCGTGGAACCGTACATCAGCATTGAACCACATCTTATCACAGAGGATAATTTGGAGTATTATGAGATCAACGAATGGGAATGAGAGCAATCAGCGGCGCATTTGGACGCTCCAGGGGGCCATGCTGGCCCTGAACTGCGTCGCCGTCTTTGCCATCTGCTTTTTCGTATACGACACCACCCAGCGCATCTGCGCCCAATACAATGCCCGCGCGTTTCTGGATACTGTGGTAACCATTCCAGCGGACCCCAGAGCGGACCTACTGTTCTGCATGGTGCTTATGGGGGTTCTGGCGGCGACCTTTGTGGCCCGGATTCTGTGGCTGGAGCACCATCAGGGACCGTGGACGGCGGTGACACTGGCGCTGGATGTGGTGGTCTGCGCTCTGCTGATCTACCGCCTGGACTTCAACTATAACGGCGTAGTGCTGCTGGTCTTTGCCAATGTGGTGGCCAACGTCCGTGACGGCAAGGCCAAGCTGCTGGTGGCGGCATTGGCCATCTGCGGCTATCTGCTGGCGGATTACAATCTGTTGTCCATCTATCTGCCGCTGTATCGGGTGTCGGACTATATCCAATACTATACGGCCGACGTCCAGCAGTACCTGTTCAGTATCAATAATGTGTTGACATCGCTGAATATTGTTCTGTTTGTGGCCTATTGCATCTGCGTGATCGACTGGCAGCGGGGTACCATTGAGAAGGTCAACCAGCTCTATGAAGAGCTGCAATCGGCCAACCAGCAGCTGCTCCAATATGCCGATATGTCCGAGCGCATGGCCCAGACCCGGGAGCGCAACCGGCTGGCCCGGGAGATTCACGATACGCTGGGTCACACGCTCACGGGCATTGCCGCGGGCCTGGATGCCTGTCTGGCCTTGGTGAAGGTGTCGCCGGAGCAGACGAAAAAGCAGCTGGAGCTGCTGTCCAAAGTCAGCCGCGAGGGCATCAAGGATGTGCGCCGGTCGGTCAATGAGCTGCGGCCCGACGCCCTGGAGCGGCTGAATCTCCGTCAGGCGATTGAGGAGATGGTCCAGGCCATGAGCCAGATTTCCGATGTGCAGATTCACTTCCAGACCGATCAGGAACGGCTGCAGTTTGATGCCGACGAGGAAAACGCCATCTATCGCGTCATTCAGGAGGGCATCACCAACGCCGTCCGCCATGGCCATGCCAAGGAAATCTGGATTATCCTCAGCCGCCGGGAACAGGAAGTGCTGCTGGTGATCCACGACAACGGCGTGGGCGCGGCGGAGATCAAAAAGGGCTTCGGCACACGGCACATGAAAGAACGGATTGAAATGTTGCAGGGGACTGTGACCTTTGACGGTTCGGATGGATTCACCGTCACAGCCCGCATCCCCATCCGATGGAGTGAAACGTATGATTAAAATTCTCATCGCCGACGACCAGGAGCTGATCCGCCAGAGCCTGGAAATCGTTCTCAACAGCAAGCCGGATTTACAGGTCGTCGGCGTGGCCGCCGACGGCCAGGAAGTCATGCAGTGCGTCCGGCAGCAGCGACCCGACGTCATCCTTATGGATATCCGTATGCCAAAAATGGACGGCGTACAGTGTACCAAGCTCATCAAGGAGACATATCCGGAGATTAAAATTGTCATTCTGACCACCTTTGACGACGATGAGTATGTGTTCAACGCCCTGAAATACGGCGCCAGCGGCTACCTGCTCAAGGGCGTTTCCATGGACGAGCTGGAAAACGCCATCAAGGTGGTCCACAGCGGCCGGGCAATGATCAATCCGGATATTGCCACCAAGGTCTTAAAGTTCTTTTCCCATATGGCCCAGGCCGACTACACCATCCCCGTGGGGACCCGGGCCGTGGAGGAACTGACGAAAACCGAATGGAAGATCATCGCCCAGGTGGAGCGGGGCGCCACCAACAAGGAGATTGCCGAGGTCATGCGCCTGTCCGACGGTACGGTGCGCAACTATCTCAGCTCCATCCTCAACAAGCTGGAGCTGCGGGACCGGACCCAGCTGGCCATCTGGGCTGTCCAGAGCCATGCGTCTCAGCGGAATCTGGACTGAGGGGGAAGCGGATGAAACGAAAATGGATCGGCGTGCTGTTGGGGACGGCGGTGCTGGCCGCCGTGGCCGGCGGCGTTGCCTACGCCAGTGGGGAACGGGAAGTGGTGCTGGAATTCGGTATGTTCACCGGCAGCTATTGGGACGTGGCCAATGCCAACAGCTTTACCATCATCGACCAGGCCATTGAGACCTTTGAAGCAGCCCATCCCGGCGTCCGCATCCACTACTACAGCGGCGTGGACAAGGATGATTATTCCGAGTGGTTTTCCCGGAAACTCCTGCGCAATGAGACGCCCGACGTGTTTATGGTCCTGGGCTCCGATTTTCACCAGTTTACCTCCATGGGCATCCTAAAGGATCTGGGACCGCTGATGGCGGCGGACGACACCTTTGACGAAAGCGCCTACTTTACCAGCGCCTTTGTGTCGGGCCAGTACGACGGGACCCAGTATGCCCTGCCCTATGAGACGGTGCCCACCCTTATGTTCGTCAACCAAACGTTGCTGAACAAGGAGGGCATCACGGTTCCGGACGAAAACTGGACGTGGGAGGAATTTTATAAAATCTGCCGCCAGGTCACCCAGGATATCAACGGCGACGGCATTCTGGACCAGTTTGGAACCTACAACTACGGCTGGCTGGAGGCGGCCCACAGCAACGGCGCCGACCTGTTCAACCAGGGGGGTACCCAGAGCTATTTCGGCGATGAAAAGACGGTCCAGGCGGTGAAATTCATCGCGCAGCTTCAGGAGCTATACCAGGGCCAGACCGTGACCCAGGAGGACTTCAATGCCGGTAAGGTGGCCTTTATGCCCCTGACCTTTGCCGAGTATCGGACCTATAAGACGTATCCCTACAAGATCAAGCGCTACAGCAATTTCCAGTGGGACTGCATCACCATGCCTGCCGGTAGCCAGGGAGACAACATTTCCCAAGTGGATACGCTGCTCATGGGCATCAGCGCCAACACCCGCCAGACACAGCTGGCCTGGGAGTTTTTGAAGCTGCTGACCTGTGATCCCGCCATCCAGACGGAGATTTTCCGCCAGTCTCAGGGGGCGTCGGTGCTGAAATCCGTCACCGGTTCCCGGCAGGTGGAGGCCATTTTGCAGGAGGATATGGACGAGGGCGACCGCGTCATCAGCGGCGCGCTGCTGAGCCGTGTCATTGAAGAAGGCTGCATCGAGCCGCAGTTCAAGAAGTACGAGCAGGCCATGTCCCTGGCCAACAGCAAAATCAACACCCTGCTGGATGCCGACAATGTGGTGGACAGCGAGATGAAAATTCTCCAGCATGAGGTGGACGCCTACTTGCAGCAATAGGACAACCGTTGCCACGGAGCCCAGTCCATGCTATCATGGAACCAACTGGAACGGCAGGAAGGCAGGTAACACCTCATGCGCAAAATCAACAGCGGCGTGATGAAACGCTTTAATCGGATGCAGGTGGTCCGGACGGTACAGCGCCGGGGCCCCATTTCCCGGACGGCACTGGCTGAACAGCTGGGACTGACCGTGGCTACGGTCACCAATCTGTCCAACGGTCTGGTGGAGGCCGGGATTCTGTGCCAGGCGGGCCATGACAGCACCGGGGCGCTGGGGCGGCGGGCCGTCATGGTGGATGTCAACCCCTGCGCTTTTTACAGTCTCGGCGTGGAGATGAACAACTGTAGTCTGGTGGTGGGCCTGGCCGATTTCCGAGGGAATATCCAAGCGGTACGGGTCATGGACTTCGACGCCCAGCGGGGCGTGGAGGAGACCTTGCAGGAGCTGGAAACCGTGATACGGGCGCTGCTGGCCGATCAGCGGGTGCCACTGGAGCGGGTCCTGGGTATGGGGATGGCCCTGCCGGGACCTTTGGATTCCAAGGCCGGTGTTCTGCGCAGTCCCCCCAACATGCCCCTGTGGAAAAATGTACCCATCTGCGAGATCCTCTCCCGGCGGCTGAACATGCCCGTCTGCTGTGACCGGGAGACCAACGCGGCGGCCCTGGCCGAATCGCTCTACGGCGTTTCCGCCGGACGGGAGACGTCCTATATGTTGGGGCTCTTCACCCGGGGCATCGGCGGCGGCTGCGTCTACGGCGGCCGGGTCCTGCGGGGCTTCTGCGACGGCGCCGGAGAAATCGGCCACACCACCGTGGTCACCGGCGGCGCGCCCTGCGCCTGTGGCGGGTACGGCTGTCTGGAGACCGTGGTCTCCGGCGACGTGCTGGTGGAGCAGGTCCGGAAGCGGTGGCGCATGACGCTGGACCCCCGGGCCGCGTCCCAAGGCCCCGATCTGACGCTGGAACAGGTCTTCGATCTGGCACAGCAGGGGGAACCCATCTGCCGCCGGACGGTGGAGGAAGCAGCGGCCTATGTGGCCATGGCGCTGCGGAATATCATCAATACCATCAGCCCGGAAATCATTGTCCTGTCCGGTCCCATGGCCTTTCAGGCGGGCTTTGCCGACGCCATCCGGGAGCAGGTCCGGCGGACACCCTATCCGCCCCACGGCCACACGGTAGCGGTGGAATTGACCGCTTTTGGCGACCGGGCCTTTGTCAAAGGCGGTGTGACGCTGGCCATGGACGCCTTTTTGGAGGAGGCCGTTTTGTGCCGGTGCGGCGGCTTGTCCACCGACGGAGACGAGGCAATTGTGCTGAATTTTTAAAATCAACTTGTAAATGTGTGCAAAATGCTCCGTTGAACTCCGCGAGTTCCTATGGTACAATGAGTTTGCACAGAAAAATGGCATTATTTATTAAAATGAATTTATAAATGGCGGTACCGTAGCCAGCGGTTCCGCTGGAAAGGGTGAGTCAATGTGAAGAAGGGCATCTGCTGCGCGGGAAACATTCTGGTGGACATCACCTATCCCATCGAGACGTGGCCCCGGCAGAGTGAGTTGACCCACATCACCGAGGGCATCTGTCATACCACCGGCGGCGCGGTCTGCAACACGGTGGTGGACCTGGCCCGGCTGGACCCGACGCTCCATCTGGTGGCGTCCGGCGCCGTGGGATATGACCCCGAGGGGGAGCTGGTCATGGAGGAGTTCGGCAAATACAAGAACATCGACCTGTCCATGATTCGCCGCACGGGCCGGACCTCCTTTACGGCAGTCATGAGCAACAACCAGACGAAGGAACGGACCTTCTTCCAGTACGCCGGTGCCAACGCCCAGTATGACGAGACGTACATCGACTGGGACAAGCTGGACGTGAATTTGTTCCACATCGGCTACATTCTGCTGCTGCCTGCCCTGGATCGGGAGGACTCGGAGTACGGCACCGCTATGGCGCGGCTGCTCCACGAAGCCCAGCAGCGGGGGTTCAAGACGTCCATTGATGTGGTCAGCGAGGCCGGTGACCGGTTCCGCCGTCTGGTGACCCCGGCTCTGCGGTACACCGACTACTGCATCATCAATGAGCTGGAAGCCCAGCAGACCACCGGCGTGGTGCTGCGGGACGACGCCGGAACGCTCCACCCGGAGCACATGGAAACCGCTCTGCGGGCGCTCTTCGACCTGGGCGTGTCCACCTGGGCCGTCATCCACTGTCCGGAGATGGGCTGCGCCCTGGATGCGGCGGGAACGTTCCACCGGGTCCCCAGCCTGACGCTGCCCAAGGGCTACATTCAGGGTACCGTGGGTGCGGGAGACGCCTTCTGCGCCGGCATCCTCTACGGTGCGGAGACGGGCATGGCGTTGGATGCGGCACTGAAGCTGGCCGCCTGTACGGCGGCGGCGTCTCTGAGCCGTCCCGGCGCGTCCGATGGCGTTGGCACGGTGGAAGAGGTCATGAAACTGTATGAGCAGTACGGAGGGAATGCGGAATGAAACAGGCGGTTATGTACGGCGGCGGCAATATCGGCCGCGGATTTATTGGTGCGTTGTTCAGCCAGGCTGGCTGCGCCGTCACATTTATCGATGTGGCCGAGCCGGTGGTGGAGGGCTTGCAGAAGCGGGGTGCTTACCCGGTCCGCTACGTGTCCAGCCAGGGCTATGAGGATGTGATGGTGTCGCCGGTGACGGCGGTCAACGGCAACGACCAGGCCGCCGCCGCCGAGGCCATCGCCGCCTGTGATATCATGGCTACGGCCGTGGGCGCGAGAATCCTTAAATTTATTGTGGGGAATATCGTGGCGGGTCTGCGCAAACGCTGGCAGCGTACCGATATGCCGTTGAATATCATCATCTGTGAAAACCTCATGGACGCCAACCGGATTCTGGAGCGGATGCTCAAGGAGCAGCTGACGGAGGAGGAGTGCCGGAAATTCGACGAGACTGTGGGCCTGGTGGAGGCATCCATCGGCCGCATGGTGCCGGTGCAGACCGAGGAGATGAAGGACGGAGACCCGCTGCGGGTTTGTGTGGAGCGCTATGGCTATCTGCCGGTGGACGGGGCTGCCTTCAAAGGACAGCCGCCGGAGCTGCCGGGCATGGTGCCCTTCGCGCCCTTTGATTTCTATATCAAGCGCAAGCTGTACCTCCACAACATGGGGCATGCCACCTGCGCCTATTTGGGCGATCTGCTGGGACTGCCCTACATCTGGCAGGCCATCGATAACCCGGACATCCGCATTCTCACGGAGGGGGCCATGGAGGAAAGTCTGATGGCCCTGTCCAAGCGGTATGCGGTCCCCATGGATCAGCTGATGCTCCACAAGATGGACCTGCTGCGGCGGTTTACCAATCGGGCCTTGGGCGATACCTGCGCCAGAGTGGGCGGCGATCCGGGCCGGAAGCTGTCGCCGGAGGACCGTCTGGTGGGTGCGGCCAAGCTGGCTGTGGACATGGACGTGACGCCTGCCTATATGGCTGTGGGCGCTGCCGCCGGTGTGCGGCGCTATGTGCAGGAGGCGGGCTGGGAGCAGACGGCAGATGCCTGCCGCAAAGTCCTGGCTGAGGTGTCCCAACTGCCAATGGACCACCCCTTTACAGCACTGGTGGAGCAGTTCTACGGCAAAATCCTGGACGGCTGCACCGTGGCTGATTTACGTCGGGCCGCCGACGAGATTCGGGGCGCGGCGCTGCACAATATTGTTTGAATCCGATCAAAACAGGGCGCGCTGCCGGTGGCAGCGCGCCCTGTTGCGCATTAGGTTGGAAGTTACGGTTCGGAAAGACGCGTTACATCCCGAATCCAGCGGCCGGACCGCAGCCGGATGAGGCCCACGGTAAATTTGATGAAATATTCGCTGACCATGCCCACATAGACCCAGAAGATGCCCCATTCCAGCACCAGACCGAAGAGGGCCGCCAGGGGAAGGGACACAAACCACATGGGCATCAGGTCAATGGCTGTAGCGGTCCGCACATCGCCGCCGCCCCGGAGGACACCGACGATGTTCACGGTCTCAAAGGAGCGCACAGCCAGCAGGGAGCCGATGAATGTCAGCATCATGGTGGTAATGCGTCCGGCAGTGGGGGACAGGTGGAAGAAGGGATACAGCAGGTCCGGGAACACCAGCCAGGCACAGGCCACCATGGGCAAGCCGATGATAAGGCCGCAGAAAAAGGCCAGGGTGTCCAGGGTGGCGCCGATCTCATAGACCGAGTCCCGCCGTCCCGCACCGATTTCCCGGCCGATAATAATGGCGGTGGTACCGGAAATGGCGAAGACGATGACGGTGCAAAGGTCCTCCACATTGCCCGCCAGGGCCCGGGCTGCCAGAATCTCTGTGGAGCCCTCCATATGGCCCATGACCACCTTGTACATGGACGCGCCGATGCCCCACAGGGTTTCATTGAGGACCACAGGGCCGGAGTAGCGAATGAATTTTTGAATCAGGATCTTACCGGGCCGTATCATCAACGCCGGTTTCATGCGGAACCGCCGGTTGGTCAGGGCATAGCTGATTGTGATGATAAACTCCAGAATCCGGGACAGCAGCGTGGCAAAGGCCGCGCCCTGTACCCCCATGGCCGGTGCGCCCAGATTGCCGAAGATAAACACCCAGTTGAGGAAGGTATTGGCCACCATGGAACAGGCAAAGACAAAGGTGCCCAGCTTAGGATTCTCCATGGCCCGGTGTGCGCCCACATAAACGCCCGTCAGGCTGTTGAAAATATAGGAGAAGCCCACAATACGGGCGTACTGGGCCGCCAGGGGAACCAGTTCGGCGTTGTCGGCCAGCAATCCCATAAGCTGCACCGGGAAGAAAAACATCACCGACGCAAACAGCAGAGAGATGGCGCCGGCCACATAGGCCCCCAAGCCGATGACCCGGTTGATGGAGTCCGTGTCGCCCTTGCCCCAGAACTGGCTGATCAGCACCGACGAGCCGCTTTGCAATCCGAAGATGATCAGCTGAATGATGAACACCGGGATATTGGCCACCAGCACCGCCGCCAGGGGCGCTTCTCCCAACGCGCCCACCATAAAGGTATCCACCAGACCCAGCATGGTGGTGCACAGGTTTTGCAGCACGATGGGCAGAGCCAGCTTCGCCACATTGCGGTAAAAGGCGCCGCCGCGGTTGAGATAGGAAAACAAGGAATCACCTCATTCAAATTTGTCTGTGTGTCATGGACCAGTATACCCGATTTTGCGCTGCCGGGCAAGATGCAGCTGCGGTTGCACTCCGCTGGTTTTTTAAGAAATTCCCGTTGTACTCTTTTATAAAGCAGTAAAATATGATATACTCAGAATGGAAATCTAACGCGTCTGGAGCGAGAAAGGTAACGATCACAGTGCTGTTTCACAAATTGTTTTTCGCCATGCCGCCGGGCCGTTGGCTTTTGCGCATGGTTCAGGGCATCCTGGTGGGCAGCGGCGCCATCCTGCCTGGCATCAGCGGCGGCGTTTTGTGTGTGCTCTTTGGCATTTATCAGCCCATGATGTCCTTTTTTGCCCATCCCATCGGCAACTTTATGCGGGTCTTTCCTCAGTTGTTTCCCGCGGGCATCGGATGGATGATCGGCTTCTTTGCCTTTGCCAAACTGATCAACGTCCTGTTTGCGGCCAATGCCGCTGTCGCCATCTGGCTGTTTATCGGTCTGATTGCCGGGTCCTTCCCCAGTCTTTGGCGGGAAGCGGGCAAACGGGGCCATGGCCGTGGCGGCTGGACCTCTCTGGCCATCAGCGCCGTGGTGATGCTGCTGTTTTTCAATGTATTGGAGCGGGGCACGACCTTTCACATCCAGCCCAATTTTCTGTGGTTCGCTTTCTGCGGCGTCCTGTGGGGATTGAGCGTGGTGGTGCCGGGCATGAGCTCTTCGTCCACCCTGATTTTTCTGGGGCTCTTTGAGCCCATGACCGCCGGTATTGCCGCCTTTGACATGGGTGTGGTCCTGCCGATTTTTGTCGGCGCCTTTGCCACGGTGGTACTTTTGAGCCGGCTGGTCAATTACATCTTTGCCAACTATTACCGACTGGCATTCCATGTGGTGGTGGGCTTTGTCCTGGCTTCCACTGTAGCAATTATACCCACTCAATACGGCGGTCCCGCCGCCATTGCGGCCTGTGCCGTTTGCTGCATTATGGGCTTTGCTGTGGCCTGGACGCTGGAAGGACGGCGCAAGCCCCGTCAGGAAGGAACGGTGGGCTGACCCATCGGGAATTGGAGGCTATATGTACGATATTTTGATCATTGGCGGCGGTCCCGCCGGCGTCTCCGCGGCGCTGACAGCCCACAGCCGCGGCAGGACCCCACTGGTCCTCAGCAACCCCATCGAGAGCAACCCCCTGGCCCGAGCCGAACGGGTCAGCAATTACCCCGGTATGCCTGATGTGACGGGTCAGACTATGCTGGAAGTCATGACAGCCCAGCTGGATGTGGCCGGGATTGAGCGGGTGGAGAGCAAAGTGGTGCAGATTATGGCCCTGGGGGACCGGTTCCTCTGCGCCGCCGGGGCTGAGGTCTACGAGGGCAAAGCACTGATTCTGGCTATGGGCCATATGCCCCAGCGGGGATTGCCCGGTGAGCAGACGTATCTGGGCCGGGGTCTCAGCTATTGCGCCACCTGCGACGGTATGTTATACCGGCAGAAGACCGTGGCGGTCCTGGGCTTTGGCGCGGAAGCGCCGGAGGAGGCCGCGTTCCTGGCCGGAATCGGCTGCAAGGTCCTGTACTTTGGCCGGGGCCCCAAGCCGGACCGGTGGGACGACGCTCTGGAATACCATCAGGCGGCCCGCTACGCCATCCAGGGCGACGGCGACCGGGTCACCGGGCTGGAGGCCGACGGCTCCCTCTACGCGGTGGAGGGGGTATTCCTCCTGCGGGACAGCGTGGTGGCCGATAGTCTGCTGCCGGGTCTGGAGATGCACGACGGCCACATCGGCGTCGATGCCGCTATGGCTACGTCAGTGCCCGGCGTCTTTGCGGCCGGAGACTGTGTCGGAAAGCCGTATCAGGTGGCAAAGGCTGCCGGTGAGGGCAACATTGCGGCTCTGTCGGCGGACCGGTGGCTGACGGCCTCGACGGAAGGAGTACAGGGAGTATGGCAATTCTGCATCTGAATCAACAGAATTTTGACCACACCATCGACCATGGCGTGACGCTGGTGGACTTCTGGACCACCTGGTGCGGCCCCTGTAAAATGGTGGCGCCGGTGCTGGAACGTCTGGCCGGGAAGTACGACGGTAAAGCAGTCATTGCCAAGGTGGATATTGATGAGAATCCGGATTTGGCCCAGCGGTTCAATATCATGAGCATTCCCACGGTGATGGTGTTCCGGGATGGGCGTATTCTGGAGCAGACCGTGGGCGCACAGCCGGAGTCTGTCTATGCCGGTCTGCTGAACGAGGCCCTGGAGGGATAACTACAGAGGGATGCCGTTGTATGCGGCATCCCTTTTCCAGCCGATTCCGGCGGTATGTCCGGGCGGCTGTCCCGATGTGGGTAGAACCTACGAATATCGACAAATTTTACATGGAAAGTTCATCATCCTTTACAGTTGAAAAAATCGCAAAATAAGGAATAATGGATAGTATAAAATGGCGGTATCCAGGACCATTTATGTTTTGAAAAACAGGAAAGGGGCATATCACACTATGCAGCAACTCAAGGAGCGCATTCTCAAAGAGGGCAAGGTTCTGCCCGGCAACATTATCAAGGTAGACGGATTTTTGAACCATCGGATCGACACAAAGCTGATGCAGGATATCGCCGACGAATTTGCCCATCATTTTGATCTGCGCCAGGTGTCGCTGATTCTGACGGCGGAAGCCAGCGGCATTGCATTGGCCACCATCTGCGCCCATCGCTGGGGCCTGCCCATGGTGTTCGCCAAGAAGGCCAAGAGCGACAACATCGAGGGCGGTCTGTATCAGAGTGATATCTTCTCCTATACATATAAGAAGAAAGTGACACTGCTGGTCAGCAATGAGTGGATGAAGCCCACGGACCATGTTCTGATTATCGACGACTTTATGGCCAACGGCGAAGCCGTCCGCGGCCTGTGCAATATCGTCAAGAACGCCGGCGCCACACTGGTGGGCGTTGGCTGCGCTGTGGAAAAGGGCTTCCAGGGCGGCGGCGACCGGCTCCGTGCTGCGGGCATCAATCTGAAGTCCCTGGCCATCATCGAGCGGGCCGACGAGAACGGCATTATTTTCCGCGAGGAGTAAGCATCCTGCAACCTGCCAGCCGCAGTTTCCGTTTTGATTAGTAGAATCCGAAAAAGGAGGTATCCTACTATGAAATGGAAAAGCTGTATGATGGCGCTGCTGGTGCTGCTGACGTTTACGGCCTGCACACCGCAGGAAGAGGAGGCTGTCAGTGCAAAACCGGTCATTTACCTCTATCCGGAACAGGAAACCGATGTCACGGTGCAACTGGACCATGACGGTCCGCTGACTGCCACCTATCCGGCCTATGCGGATGGATGGAGCATCCAGGCCGCACCCGACGGAACTTTGACCGACCCGGAAACGGGCAGAATGTATTACTGTCTGTTCTGGGAAGGCGTTACGGAAACGGAGTATGACTTTTCCGAGGGCTTCTGCGTAGCGGGCGCCGATATGGCGGACTTTTTGGAGCAGGCACTGGCGGAACTGGGGCTTACGGAACGGGAGGCCAACGAGTTTCTGATCTATTGGCTGCCGCAGATGGAAGGCAACGCCTATAATTTGATGGCATTTCAGACGGAAGCCTACACCGACCATGCCCGTCTGACCATCACACCGGAGCCGGATAGCCTTCTGCGGGTCTTTCTGGCCTGGAAACCGGTGGAGGAGCCGGTGGAAGTGCCGACCCAAACGTTGGAACCGTTCCAAAGAGAAGGATTTACAGTTGTGGAGTGGGGAGGCTGCAAAGTCCCCTAGTCTGACAAAAGGAGAGAATATAGTTTGTCGAAACAATCGATTCTGGTTCTGGACTTCGGCGGCCAGTACAATCAGCTGATTGCCCGCCGTGTCCGTGAATGCAACGTCTACTGTGAGGTCAAGCCCTATACCATGTCCCTGGAGGACATTAAGGCGTTTGACCCCATGGGCATCATCTTTACCGGTGGACCCAACAGCGTCTATGATGAAAAATCCCCCCAGGTGGACCCAGCCATTTTTGAACTGGGCGTACCGGTGCTGGGCATTTGCTATGGCTGCCAGCTGATCGCCCATAACCTGGGCGGCCGCGTCACTGCCGCCACCGACGACTCCGCCAGAGAGTACGGCAAGACCGAGACGTATTACAATACCGATTGTCGCCTGTTCAAGGGTCTGCCCAAGCAGGGCGTGTCTTGGATGAGCCATGGCGACTATATGGAAAAGGTGCCTGAGGGATTTGACCTGGTGGCTCATTCCGATGCCTGCCCCAATGTGGCTATCTGCGATGAAAAGCGTGGTTTCTACGGTGTTCAGTTCCATCCGGAGGTCAACCATACGGAGCACGGCACCGATATGATCCGGAACTTCCTCTATGAGGTCTGCGGCGCCAAGGGCGAGTGGACCATGGGCGATTACTGCAAGACGGCCATTGCCCAGATTCGGGAGAAGGTGGGCAGCGGTAAGGTGCTGCTGGCCCTGTCCGGCGGAGTCGATTCCTCTGTGGCGGCGGCTCTGTTGGCCGAGGCTGTGGGTAGTCAGCTGACCTGTGTCTTTGTGGACCATGGCCTTATGCGGAAGAATGAGGGTGACGAGGTGGAGGCCGCGTTCTCCAAGTGGGACCTGAATTTCGTCCGTGTGGATGCCGAGGCCCGGTTCCTGGAGAAGCTGGCCGGTGTGGTAGAGCCGGAGAGCAAGCGCAAAATCATCGGGGAAGAGTTTATCCGTGTCTTTGAGGAAGAGGCAAAGAAGATCGGCCGTGTGGACTTCCTGGTCCAGGGTACCATCTATCCCGACGTGATTGAGTCCGGTGCCGGTGATGCTGCCGTCATTAAGAGCCACCACAATGTGGGAGGTCTGCCGGATTATGTGGACTTCAAGGAGATCATCGAACCCCTGCGAATGCTGTTTAAGGACGAAGTCCGTCAGCTGGGCCGCGAGCTGGGTCTGCCGGAGTATCTGGTTATGCGCCAGCCCTTCCCCGGTCCCGGCCTGGCTATCCGTATCATCGGTGATATCACCAAGGAGAAGGCTGATATTCTGCGGGATGCCGACGCCATCTACCGGGAGGAGATCGCCAACGCCGGTTTGGACAAGAGCATTAATCAGTACTTTGCGGTCTTGACGAATACGCGTAGCGTGGGCGTCATGGGTGACGGCCGGACGTATGACTATACCTTAGCCCTCCGCGCTGTGACTACCAGCGACTTTATGACGGCTGATTGGGCCCGCATCCCCTATGATGTGCTGGACCGTGTGTCGGTGCGCATCGTCAATGAGGTCCCGAATATCAACCGGATTTGTTATGACATTACGAGCAAACCCCCGGCCACAATCGAGTGGGAATAAGCAAAAAGTGGATATGAGGGCCCGCAAGCCCTTGAAAATACTGACTTTTTGATTTTTCAAATCCCCATTTGATAGCAGATTGATAGCACTCG
>DVJJ01000163.1 GCA_018716875.1 Candidatus Avoscillospira avistercoris | reverse complement strand
AAATGCACAGCATCAGAACCGGTGCATGGTTAAAGAGAAAATACCCCATGAAATACTCTGAAAAGCCCACATAGCGGAAGTAATGGGGAATATAGGTGAGATCATCGTATCCCATGGCTTCCAGCGCGTCTTCCATGGCGTCCCGAATGGCGCCGCTGTATTCGTTCCAGTTCTGTCCAAGATAGCTGGTACGGGTCATGTCCATATAGAGATCGTGGATGACTTCCTCCCGGTCTGGCGAATCGTACTCCGAGGACGCCAGCGCCGCGCAGACCAGACCGGCATCCTGGATTTCCTTATATCCGGCATATTTGACAGCAGCAAAGCTGAAAAATGCAACGATTGCCACCAGCCAGATAATCAGAAACACCTTGCCCAATTTTAATTTTTCGCTTTTGAGTTCGTTTGTGGTTGTTTGATTCATCAGTTTCTCCTCCTTTGAATATGCCTTAGCCCGGAATTGGTGCCGGGCTTTCTTACAGACCATGTTACTGAGCCAACCACCGCAAAACAATATCCTGGCTGCATAGTGTTTGTGCAAACTGGTACAAAACCGGACCACCCCGGTGCTGGCGGTCAGTAATTTATTACCATGGAGAAAACAGGACATGTGTCCAGTTTTTTCTACCAATTTAGTGTTTTTATGTTTGAAAGTTTTTGAGACAAGTTTCCAAAATCGAATAAATTTTCTGTATAATTCTCGTTTTTTACGATTATTTTGTCTAAATTATATAAAAAGTCGATTGCATTTCCAATTATTTTCTGCTAGTATGAAATCAGATCATTTTGCCATTGCTTCCTCTGATTGGAATGGAATCCAGTCCTTTTTTCAGACGGTACGCATGGCAGTAAAAATGAATCGGCCTGTGCGCAAAGACGAGAGAGGAGAGGGCCATCCCGGTTTTTCTCACAGGATTCCGCAACAGCAGGGGAGGTATGTCCACCACTTATACATCGGAAACCGGAGCGCGGCTTGCCGCGGTATCACTTGCAGAAAGGATGGTTACTGTATTATGCGAAAACGACTGAACAGAGTTCTCTCCGCCGCGTTGAGCGCAGTCATGCTGCTCTCTCTGTGGCCCACGGCAGCACTTGCCGCCAACAGCACCGCGGACAAAGTGAATTCCATTAACGCCGGCGATCTGGTGGTCATCTATTCCACCAGCGGCGACAAGGTCATGGGCACCGAAAATAAACCATACGGCTCTAAAGATCAGTTGGCAGCTGTAACAGCCCCCAACACCGATAATGCGTATGCGGTACAGCCCGACACCGCTGTCCTGCGTGTATACACCGATAAAAACGATAATTATGTATTTCAGAACGAGGAAGACGGCCGCTTCCTCTATCTGGACGGCACCCATGTCCGTCTGGTAGATGAGCAAAGCGAGTACACCAGCTATCAGCTGGAGCAGCCGGAATCCGCCGCCCCCGGCGACTACTTTATTAAAAGTGTCAATGCCAGTTTCGGCGGAAAGGCCCAATATCTGGAATACTATGGTGGAAGTTTTACCTGCTATGGAATGAACGCCGAAAAGGCAGATATTTATACGTTCCAGTTCTACAAAACCGGCACCTTTAGTTTGGAGGACAACCCTCTGCCGGAACTTCCGGAAAAGCCTCCCGCCGAGTTGCCCTTTAAAGACAAGGATGAAGTTGTCATTTACAATGTGGGCGCCACGGGCGTTCTTGCCGGACAGGATGACAACGTGACCAGCCCCTCCATCAACAACGCCGCAGCCACTGTCAGCGTCACCACCGCAACACCCGCCAACGGCGGCCGTGTATTCACCGTAGAACAGAACGGTGAATGGTGGCGGTTCAAGACCGCGCACGACGGGTATCTCTGCTCCAACGGCACGGGCAGCAATTCGTTCTACTCTCAGGACGCTTCCGACGATGCCGACTGGAAGCTGGCGGAGTACAACAACGGCTTTACTCTGGAGAGCCGTACCGCCAAGTATAAGGGCAACG
This sequence comes from Candidatus Avoscillospira avistercoris, assembly GCA_018716875.1. Classification (GTDB taxonomy): domain Bacteria; phylum Bacillota; class Clostridia; order Oscillospirales; family Oscillospiraceae; genus Avoscillospira_A; species Avoscillospira_A avistercoris. Next base: position 11,736 of record DVJJ01000163.1, on the reverse strand, counting down.
CCCAATACCTGGAATACTACAGCGATTCCTACAAGACCTACAGCCTGTACAACGACAGTGACAAGGATATCTACACCTTCCAGTTCTACACGGTGGATGGCAGCCTCACTGTCACTGAAGGCGTGGTCAATGCGCCGGTCGTGACCTTCGGCGAGCTGCCCAAAGCCTATATCAGCCAGGATTACACGGTTTCCTTTACCGTGGACGCCGTCTTCGGTGTCAAGGGCGAACCGGAGGCCAAATACGGCGAGACACCGGCACAGCTTACCAACACCAACGGTACCTACTCCTTCACCATCCCCGGCAATGAACTGACTGCCGGAGAAATGACCATTACCGTTACCGGTACGGATACCAAGGACGAACCCTTTACCGGTACCGCCAAGCTGACTGTAGTGGATGAGCCGGTCATCAATACTGTCTCTCCCGCTGCCGGCTCTCAGACCGGCGACAACAAGCAGCCTACCATTCAGGTGGGCTTTGCCAACGCCGGTGCGAATCCCACGGTGGTACTGACGCTCAAGGGCCCCACCAGCACACTTCTGGACAAGCAGCCCATGACCGTTCAGGGTAATTCCGCCACCTACGCGGTTTCCGATGCCCTGTCCGATGGGCGGTATACCGCCACCGTTACCGTCACCCGCGCTGACAACAAAACCGTGGAACGCAGCTGGAGTTTCCTGATTGGTACCTCTCAGTATCAGCTCTACTTCGGTCAGCTTCACTCCCACACCGCTGAATACTCCGACGGCGCCGGCACCTTGCAGGAGGGCCTGGATTATGTGGCCAGTCTGCCGGAAAGCGCCAATGTGGATTTTGTGGCCTTTACGGATCACTCCAACTATTTCGACACCAGCAGCGCTGCCAATCCCGAGGCTGCCCTCTATGATCCCAGCCAGATGACGGCAGAAAGCCGCGACAAGTGGAACACCTACACCGGCACTGTGGCCGCGTTCAACGAGAAGTATGCCGGTACCCGGGTGGCCCTGGCCGGCTTTGAGATGACCTGGTCCGGAGGCCCCGGCCACATCAACACCTTCAATACCCCCGGCCTTGTCTCCCGTAACAACAAAACCCTCAACAGCAAGGAATCCGACGCCGGTATGAAGGCCTACTATGAACTGCTGAAAAACGAGGCTCTGGCCGATTCTGTCAGCCAGTTTAACCATCCCGGCGCCACCTTCGGCACCTTTGCAGATTTCGCCTACTATGACCCCGTCATCGATTCGCGGATGCATCTGGTGGAAGTAGGCAACGGTGAAGGCGCCATCGGCTCCGGCGGCTACTTCCCCAGCTATTCCTACTACATCATGGCCCTGGACAAGGGCTGGCATGTGGCCCCCACCAACAATCAGGACAACCACAAGGGCAAGTGGGGCAACGCCAACGACGCCCGTGACGTGGTTCTGACGGATAATTTCAGCCAGGATGGTATCTATGAGGCCATCCGCAACTATCGCGTCTACGCCACCGAAGACAAAAACCTGGAAATCAACTACACCCTCAATGATCAGGTCCTCGGCTCCATCATCGAGCAGGTTCCGGAGACCGTGAACATCAATGTCAGTCTCTTTGACCCCGATGCCCCCGATTCTACCGCCAAGGTGGAAGTGGTGGTCAACACCGGTAAGGTCGCCCATACCTGGAGCGACGCCGCCGAATTGGCCGCCGGCAACCTGTCCTGCACCCTCCCCGCCGACTACACCTACTACTTTATCCGTGTGACCCAGAGCGACGGCGATATTGCTGTGACAGCCCCTGTCTGGGTGGGCGAGACCCTGAAACTGGGTATCTCCTCTGTGGAATGCGGCACCTCCATCCCCGTCACCGGCGAGGCTGTGGAGCTGAAAACCAACCTGTTCAACAGTGAGACGTCTCCCGCTACCATCCAGTCCATCACCTACACCAGCAATGGTACGGTTCTGGGCACCCAGACCGGTCTGGGTGAACTGGCTGCTTCCTCCACGCAGACCGTCAGCTGGGACTTTGTCCCCACCGAAGCCCGCCTGACCACCATTACCGTGGCGGTCACCCTGGTACAGGATGGGAAGGAGTTCACCTACACCAGTGACATCACACTGGATGTCCTGGACGCGGCCAGACTGGTCTATGTGGGCATCGACGCCTCCCACCACAATGAGTACGTCAACGGCAACTACAGCAAGTCCATGGGCAACTTCAGCGCCCTGGCTGCCGGATATGCCGTGCGCACCGTGGAGCTGAACACCAGCGCGGACCTGTTGGCCGCCTGCGAAAATGCCAACGGCAAGTATCGGGCCATCGTGCTCACCGCGCCTTCCCGCCGTGACGGTGACGCCCTGCGCGATCCCTACAACAACTACAGTGACGAGGAAATCGCCGCTCTGAAAGCGTTTAACGCCGCAGGCGGCATGGTGATTCTGGCCGGTTGGTCGGACTACTATGAGAGCTACAAGGACTTCCCGGAAGCGGACCACATGGCAGCCCAGCAGAACAAGGTTCTGGAAGCACTGGGTTCCTCTCTGCGCATCAGCGACGACGCCACGGTGGACGACACCCTAAACGGCGGCGGTCAGTCCCAGCGGCTCTATCTCTCCACCTACAACTGGGATCACTTCCTGATGGAAGGCGTGGAATTTGACGCCGACCATCCCAATGACAACAAGTATTCTCAGCTGTTCAGCCAGTACGGCGGTGCGTCCATCTATGCGGTGGATGCTTCCGGACAGCCCACGGCCACCCTGCCGGAGACGGTTTCCCCTGTGGTCTACGGCCATGCCACCACTTACTCCAAGGACAGTGACCAGGTGGGCGTCAGCGGCGCTGCCGTTCCCACCTATCCCGTGGCCGACGGCGACAACCGTTTGATGATCCTGGCCACCGAAGAGCTGCCCGGTCAGGGCCTCATCGTGGTTTCCGGCGCGGCGTTCCTGTCCAACTTTGAGGTCCAGGCCCAGGTGGACTCCGCCGCAGAAAAGAACTACTCCAACTACAACATCTGCGAAAACCTCGTAAACTACATGAATCCCACCACCATCAGCCCCATTTCGGAAGTTCAGGCCCAAAAGAATGAAGGCGTCAAGTACACCATTGAGGGCATCGTCACGTCCAACGCCTCCGGCTACGACAAGGACACCGCCTTCTTTGACTGCATCTACTTGCAGGACGATACCGCCGGTATCAACGCCTTCCCCGTGGCAGGCAACTTCCAGATTGGTGACCGGGTCCGGATCACCGGTACTACCTCCTCCTACCAGGGCGAGCGGCAGATTGCCGTCTCCTCCATCACCAAGGTGGGCACCGGCACTGTGCCCGCTCCCAAGGAGATCACCGCCGCTCAGCTGAACGACCGCTCCTATCTGGGCAGTCTGGTCACTCTGCGCGGTACCGTGGTATCGTTTGAATCCGCCAACGGTCTCATCCAGACCATTCTGGTGCGTGACAGCGCCGGAACCATCGGCCGCGTCTTTATCGACGGCTATATTACCAAGGACGCCGAGGTACAGGGATTGAGCGAAGGCCGCTACATCACTGCCACCGGTCTGGCCTCCTATGATACGTCCTTTGCCGGAGAACCGGCCCGTATCCGTATTCGCAACCGTGCCGACATCGTCTGCTCCGATGTGCCTTCCGGCGGCGGCAGCAGTGGCGGCGGCGGTTCCAGCTCGGGCGGCTCCTCCAGCAGCGACAAGACGGAGACCGTCACCAATCCCGACGGTTCCACCACCACCACGGTGACCAAGTCCGACGGCACTGTGATTGAAACAACCAAGCGTCCAGACGGTTCCTCTGTATCGGTGGAAACCAAGCCCGACGGCACCGTTACCACCACGCGCAAGGAAGCCAACGGCGCCACCTCCACCACCGTCACCACCAGCGGCAAGACCACAGCGCAGGTGAACATCCCCGCCGATGTGGTATCCTCCGCCGTCTCTCAAAAGCAGCCCGTCTCTCTGCCCTTGTCCGCACTCTCCGCGTCCTCCAACACGGAGAAAGCCCCTGCGGTCACGGTGGGTCTGAGCGGCAAGAAGAACGTTGCTGTGGAGATTCCTGTGGCGAATGCCGATTACGGCACGGTGGCCATGCTGCAAAAGGCAGACGGCAGCCTGGTGCTGCTGCGCGGCACCCTTCCCTCCGACAACGGCGTGACCGTGTCCCTGTCTGACGGCGACACGGTGAAGCTGGTCAACAATGCCCGGAGTTTCTCGGATATCCCCAACGGTCACTGGTCCAGCGACTCCATCGACTTTGTCACCAGCCGTGAACTGTTTAACGGTACCAGCGATACCGCATTCTCTCCCAGCTCCAACATGACCCGCGGCATGCTGTGGACCGTTCTGGCTCGCATGGATGGCGTAAACACCAACTCCGGCTCCACCTGGTATGAGGCAGGCAGAGCGTGGGCCATGGCCTCCGGCATCTCCGATGGTACCAACGTGGATGCTCCGCACACGAGAGAACAACTGGTCACCATGCTTTGGCGTTACGCCGGCAGCCCCGCTGTCAATTACGATCTGAGCCGTTACTCCGACAGCCACAGCGTCAGCGATTGGGCTAAGACCGCCATGGCCTGGGCTGTGGAGCAGGGTTTGATCCAGGGTTCCGGCAACAATCTGCTGACCCCCGGCGCACTGGCTACCCGTGAGCAGGTCGCAACCATCCTGACCCGTTTTGTCATGACGGTACAGCCGTTCTGATCCCCATGCATGCCGCGCCTTCCATGCGGCATAACACCCCATCGGAATCGGACGCATTTCGTGTATCCAAACGCTGATGAAGCATTGGAAACAGATTCCGTATGACACCCATATCGCACACCATTTCCCGGCTGCGTCGGTTCTACCGGCGCAGCCGGATGGGCCGTTTTGCCGTATTTTTGCGGCCCGTGAACCGTAATGAAAGAGAGGAGCATGTCAATGCCCGGTAAGATCACACCCCACCGTCTGGCGTCCGCAGGAGTAGGCCTGCTGCTGTTTTTTGTGCTGCTTTTGGGCGGCCTGTTTCTGCGGCAGGAGCAGACAGAGCTGACTGCCGCGCAAAAACGGCTGTTTGCACCGGCCAAGGTAACGGCCATTCTGGCAGACAACGCCCAGCCGGAGCCGTGGAGCGAAGGCCTGCGGTTAGGTGCGCAGCAGTTGGAACTGGAGATTCTCCGTGGCCCCTACAAGGGCGCCGTACTCCAGGGCGTCAACTATCTCAGCGCCTATGCCAATGTGGATTGTCAGGTGGGGACTCGAGTCATCGTCCGGCTGGATCTGGACGACGCCGGAAAGCCCTATATTCTCTCCATTCCCAATTACGACCGGGGCACGGTCCTGCTGGCCATGGTGGGCGTCTTTGCACTGATTCTTGTGCTGATCGGCGGCAAAAAAGGCGTCATGGCGCTGTTGGGGTTGGCTTACACCCTGGCAGGCATCTGGTTCCTGCTGATTCCCATGGTGCTGCGGGGTGCGCCGCCCATTCCGTCGGCGGTGGCCGTTGCAGCGCTGACAGCGGCAGCTTCGCTGCTGCTGCTGACGGGATTTACCCGGAAAACCCTGTGTGCCGGTCTGGGCTGTATCTGCGGCGTGGCCGCCGCCGGTCTCTTTGCCTGGATTGTGGGCAAAATCACGCCCATCAGCGGGTTTAACATGGGCGAGGCGGAGGATTTGGTACTCCGGGCTGGAGAACAACCGTTGGAAATTCGCGGCCTTTTGATCAGCGGCATTCTCATTGCCTCCCTTGGCGCAGTCATGGATGTGGCAATGTCCATTTCCTCGGCTTGCAGCGAACTTCAGGCTTTGGACCCCAAGATTACCGCCGGACGGCTATTCCGGTCCGGTATGAACATCGGCCGCGACGCCATGGGTACCATGGCCAATACGCTGATTCTGGCCTTTGCAGGTGCATCCTTCAATCTGCTGCTGCTGTTTCAGGTCTATGGATACCCCATGATTCAAATTTTCAACAGTGATGCCATGGCTATCGAGTTGATTCAGAGTATTTCCGGTTCCGTTGGTATCCTTCTGACCGTGCCTCTGGTCTCGCTCTTTGCGGCGTTACTGCTGACCCGCTCCTTTCCGAAAAAACCGGCCAAACCGTCCAAATAATTCCTGCCAGCTATTCCCACATATTTTGCTTGCGAAACGCTGAAAGATTGTATATAATCGGACTGCCGCAATGCTGCGGCCAATTCTGATTGCATTCTACAGGAGCGTATTGACATGAAACTCAGTGCAAGAAATCAATTCAAGGGCACCGTTGTGGCCATCGAAGAAGGCGCTGTCAACGGCATTGTCCGCATCGATATCGGCGGCGGCAACATCATCACCTCCACCATCTCCATGGGTTCCATCCGGGAGCTGGGTCTGAAGGTGGGCGGCGAAGCCTACGCCATTATCAAGGCTACCTCCGTCATGGTGGGCGTGGATCACTGATCCGCCGGACGGCCACACCCAGGGGGACCGCCCAGCGGTCCCCCTGGGTTATTTTTGCCGCCGCTGGACGGCGGGGAAGGAGCATGGAAAAAACCATGGGTACGTACTGGAATCGGTTCAGTCAATGGATGGGGCACACCCGTCTATACATCATCGCCATGGCAAAATGGCTGACACTGGCTGTGGTAGTGGGCGGCTTCTGCGGTCTCATTGGCACCGCCTTTCATATGGGCATTCACGAAGCCGAAGTCCTGCGGACTGCCCAGCCCTGGCTCCTGTTCTGTCTGCCCGTGGCCGGTCTGGCCATTGTGGGTCTGTACCGGCTTTTGCGAGCTGAGGGATTAGGCACCAATGACATCATTGAAGCCGTCCACCACGGCAAGCCCCTGACCATCCGCCTGCTGCCCTCTATCTTTGTGGGTACCATGCTGACCCACCTGTGCGGCGGCTCCGCCGGACGGGAGGGCGCGGCCTTGCAAATGGGCGGCACCGTAGGCTGGAACGTGGGGCGGCTGTTCCATCTCGATGACCGGGACCTGCGGACGGCCACCCTCTGCGGTATGGCGGCCTTTTTCTCAGCCCTTTTCGGTACACCTCTGACGGCTTCGGTTTTCGCCATTGTGGTCATCAGCATCGGTGTCCTCTATCACGCGGCATTCATTCCCTGTCTGACTGCCTCCCTGGTGGCCTACTGGATTTCCGTCAAGCTGGGCGTTGCCCCCACCCGGTTTACGGTAGCGGCACCGGAACTGGCCGCTGTTCCTCTGATGCAAGTTGCCATATTGGCCGTGGGCTGCGGTCTGGTGGCCCTGTTGTTCTGCCGCATTCTCCACGGGACGGAACATCTGTTGAAGCATCGCGTGCCCAACCCATGGCTGCGGGTGGTCCTGGGCGGCTTGGCTGTCATTGTTCTGACGCTGCTGTGTGGGGCAAGAGACTACAACGGCGCCGGTATGAACATCATTACTGCCGCCGTGGAGCAGGGGAGCGTCCGGCCCGAGGCCTTTCTTTTGAAAATGGTCTTTACTGCCGTAACCCTGGCCGCTGGATTCAAAGGCGGTGAGGTGGTACCGTCCTTCTTTGTCGGTGCTACCTTCGGCTGTGCCGTGGGACCGCTGCTGGGGTTACCGGCTGGATTCTCTGCCGCCGTGGGTCTGGTGGCTGTGTTCTGCGGCGTCACCAACTGCCCGCTGGCCTCCATCTTTCTGTCGGTGGAGCTTTTCGGTGATGGCGGCCTCCTGTACTTCGCTGCCGCCTGCGCTATCAGCTACGTCCTGTCTGGTTACGATGGGCTCTACTCCAGCCAGACCATTCTCTATTCCAAGCTCAAAGCCCAGTACATTAACGTTCGGACCACCCACCATCACGCCGGTCAAAAACATTGACGGGACAGGCACCCATGACAGCCCGCTTCCATAGAATGTTATGACCGCGGCAGTCCGTGCCGCGGAATTATCCTTGGAACGAAGTGGATACACCCATGTCTATGCCCAATATCCCCAATCTGAATCCTCAGATTAGCGTCAATCGTGATGACGCCGTCAACATCATTCTCAGCTCCATCGGTATGGAGGAGCTGTCCCTGGCCCACATCCTCAACGCCGAGGCCGAGAAAATCCAGTTTGCTCTGGGCACTTTGGAAACCGCCGGCGGTCAGGCTTCCAGCATGACTGACATTCTGGAGACCAACAAACTGGCCAGCAAGATGGTCCGCAACGTCATCAAGAAGCAGATGCTCCTGAGCATGAAGATGGAGGATACGGTGGACCTGGCCGAGCAGACACAGCCTGTCACCCAGCCTGTGACGCCGCCTGTCACCGAACCCGTTGTTCCGCCCGCCACCGAACCTGTCACTCCGCCCGTCACCGAGCCCATCGCCTGACGAGAAAAGCGCCGTGGACGTCTGACCGTCCACGGCGCTTTCTATTTATGGAATCTACTGTGTTTTAGGCCGTCCCAGCCACAGGAACACCACGGTTGCCGCCAGCAGCACCAGCCATCGTCCCTGCAAGGCCAATCCTTGGGGTGTCAGCCACGACAGCCGTTCCAGCCAGGGAGAAAACTGGTCCAGCGGGCAGAAGCAGCCGCCCAGGAGAGAAGTAATCAGAGCCAGGAATGGGGCCAGCAAATCCACCCGCCCCCCGACGCCCGCCAGTCGTGTCAGAGCTCGGACCACCGCACCCACAACCAGCACATAGGCCCCCATGGAAAGCCAGTCTGCCGGTGCGGCACCCAAGGACCACAGAGACAGGCCGCCCACCACCGCCCCTGTGAGCCACAGGCTCAACAGGTCCGTTCCATAGGATACAATTCGGCCGCCGTGGACCGACGTCATGCGCTGTTCCACCCGTACCGCATCTGGGCGAGCCATCCAGGCCCCCCAGGTCAGCAGAGTAAAGAGAATCAGCAGCAGCGTGCCGCCCAGGGGCGGGGCCGTGGCGCTCCAGGGAGCCGCCGCGCCGTCTCCGGCTGTTACCGCATAGAGAGGCGGCAAATCCTCATACCGTTGGTCCATGGCCGCCAGCAGCGCCGTCTTCTCTTCGTCTGTCAGAGGGCGCTCCAGCAGTCGTTCCGCATCATCCAGCCCCCGCAGCCGGGCCCGTTGCGCCGTCACCTGTCCGGCCACAATTTCTCTGGCCGCCTGATTGGAAGCCGCTGCTGCAGCGCTTTCATAGGAGAGGGGCAGCGATTCTCCCTCTGCCAAGGCGGTTCCGTAGCCCTCGCCAATGGTCAGCACGCCTTCGGCGTCACCCCAGCGGAGGACGGACGCAGTTTCGCTCCGCTCTACTGGGTGCAGAGCCAAGCCCTCCACCCGTTCCAGACGCTCCAACAGATCGTTGGCCTCGGGGCTTTGGTCCTCCTGCACCACGGCCACCGCCAGGGCTGCCGGAGTGGAATCTCCGGTAACATGGCGGGATACTGCGCCGCAGAGCAGCGCCACGGCACACAGAACCGCCATGCCCAGAAAACCGCCGGACATGGCCCGGCTTTTCAAGGCCGTTGGTCCAGCCCATCGGCCCGGCGGCAGCGGGAGCTCCCGCCCAGACCGGCTTCGCCGGTCCACCGCCAGACTGCGCTCCAGCCGTTGCCAGGACCACAGCAGCCCGCCCACTCCCAAGGCCAGGGGCCACAGCAGGGCAGGGGAGGGGCCCGTCTCCAGGCCCACGGTCAGCTGATAGGGCAGCGTCAACCGCGCCGCGCCATGGAGCCAGTCTGGCAGCAGGGGCAGGGGATAGACCGCACCGCCAGCCAGCAGATTCAGCAACAAAAACACATTGCCACGCCGCTGTGCTGCCGCGCCGTCCTTGGCTGTCACTGCCAGTATCAGCAGCACGCCCCAAGCCCCTACATACACCAGGAGCACAGTTAACAGCGCCTGCAGCAGAATATCCCGGCAGAACAGCACCAGAACCACCGCCAGCGTTGGCAGCGTCAGCAGCAGTCCCGTCACCAGTTTGGCCAAAAGAAAGGGCAGCATAGATCCACCGGCGGCGCGATACCGAGCCAGCAGGCCCGTATCCCGTTCGGCGGGAACCGCCTGCACTGACGCCATGGGGAAGAACAAGCACAGCATGGACAGGGCGCACAACCGTAAGGCCGATTGCACTGTATCAGCTGTATCGGCGGCCATCCGCTCCGTATCAAAGACCAGCTGCCGCCCCAATGCGTCCCGCAGCAGCCGATTGGAAAACTCCTCCCACAGCTGGGTCTGCTCCTGTTGGTCCAAGGGGCCGTAGCAAAATTCATAGACTGCCAGATGGACGCTTTCATTGGCGGCGATGATATCCATGACCGAGGTAAACACAGCGCGGATCAGGCTCGATTCCAGGGGCATTTCCTCATTGAGGACCAGTTCTACAGTCACCGGCTCCATAGTGTAGAGGTCATAGAAAAAATCCTTGGGAATGGTGACAACGGCGGCCGCCCCCCGGTCCATTAACGATGCATCAGTGGCATTTCCGCCGTCGATAATCTCGGAAAACAGTTCCACCTGCTTCATCTGTCCGATGAGGGAGGCAGACATCAGGGTTTGGTCCTCGTCCCGAACGGCAATAGGGAAGGGCTCCACATAGGCCCCCCGGCTCAAATCGCCGCCGCCCAGGGCCAACGCCCCCAACAGCACCAGAGACAGTGCCAGAGACACCACGCCGGACCGGCGAAAAAACAGCCGCAAGTCCTTGGCCAGCAGGGCACAAAACCGCTTCATAGGCGCTGCTCCTCCACAACCATTCCCTGGTCCAGCGTCAAAATGCGGGTGCAAACCCGTTCCAGCTCTGAGCGGTGATGGCTGATGAGCACCATGGTGCAGCCCTGCCCCCGCAGATGGAGCAGCAGCGACAAAATCTGCTCCACCGACTGGGGATCGGCTCCGGCCGTGGGCTCATCCAACAGCAACAATTGCGGCGACGCCATCAGGGCCGTGGCCAGTTGCAGCCGCCGCTGCATACCGCCAGAGAACGCGCCCACCGTATCATTGGTCCGGTCCAGCAGGTCCAGCTGCTCCAGCAGCCAGCGGCCCCGAACCGGCAAAATCTTGGAAGGCATACCGTAAACCCGGCCCCAAAATCGCAGATTATCCCAAGCCGACAGGCTTTCATACAGGGCAATCTCCTGGGGTACATAGGCGGTGAATCGCTCCCACTGGGACGGACGTTCCACCGTGCCCCGGTCTGGCCGGTACAGACCGGCCAGGACCTTGAGCAGAGTGCTTTTTCCCGCGCCGTTGCGGCCCTGGAGCCCCAGAACCTCCCCCTGTTCCAGAACCAGGGAGAGGGGACCCACGCCGGGGCCGCCGGGCCCAAATCGTTTTTCCAGCTGCTCCAGTCGCAGCTGAGCATGCTCAGCGTGTTTCATTCGTACGTGGTGCTGAGCACCGATGACAGGGATTCCATGAGGCTGTTTTGAATAAGCATGCTCAGCTCTATAAGGTCGTCATCGGTCATGGAAGAGATATCCACCTCGTCACCCTCGGGCATCTGGATAGTGGCATCCTTGTCGGTGGAGTGGAGCCGCAGCGTCAGACCGTCAAATCCTGTAGATGAATAGAAGTCATCGCCGGTAAAGGTCATAACATGGTCCGTACCGCCGCCTGCGCTTTTCTCCACGTTCATTTCCACAGTCATCTCTGTACCATAGTCATAGACGGTGAAGGTATAGCTGCCATAAGCGCTGCCCAGTGGCGACAGTTTCTCGGGGTCGATGTCCTGATACTCCATGGTGAGTATGGGTTCCCCCCATTCCTTCATGGTCGCGGTGCCGCTGTAGGCCCCTCCATTCTTGGTATACTCCACCTCCAGTAGAGCTGCCGGTTCTCCCTCTTCCGGAAGATAATCCATATAGA
>DVJJ01000162.1 GCA_018716875.1 Candidatus Avoscillospira avistercoris | reverse complement strand
CCAGCTGAGCTAAGCCTCCGTCGCTTGACTGCTTTGATATTATAGCACGAATTTCAAAAAATGCAAGAGGTTTTTTAAAAAAATTTTTGGGGCTCCCGAGAGCCCCAAAAAAACGTTATTCCAGCTCCATCAGGGTAAAGGGGGTGTCATAGACATTGTGGCCCGTTTCCAGCACGGCCCCGTCCACGGTCAGCGTCAGCGTTTCGGCGTTGTAACAGGTCAGCATGGTATTGACCAGACTGCCTAACAGCATGGTCTCTCCGGCGGTGCCTGTGGAAGCTGCCGCGTCTCCAAAGGCCTGGGACACATCCAGGAAAATCTGGCTGTCGCCGGGCGTATAGCTGACGGTGGCATCGTCGCCCTCGCCCTCGGTGGTCTCGGTGCCGTTGTCCTCCATGCGGAACTCGTTGACCGTCACGCCCTCGGGCAGGGCGTCATGGGCAATCAGCGCGTCCACAAGGCCCTGGGGATTGGCCTTGACCGTCTCGGTCACCGTTTCAAACCCGTCGGCGTTGTCGTTGGGCAGATACAGGGTGGCCTCCGTCTCCTCCACCACGGCAATGTCGGGAATCTCGTCCTCGGCCAACTCCTGCTGCACATCGTCGCTGTCCTCCGTGGACTCCGTGGGCACTTTTTCTGCCGCACTGTCCTTGGTGGGGGCGTCGTCGGGCTCCGCCGTGGGCGAAGCGCCGCAGCCCGTCAGCAGGCCCAGGGCCAGCACCAGCGCAAATAGGCGCAACCATATGGATTTCATGGAAATCCCTCCTTGTGTTTTGTCGAAAACTGGGAAAAAAGTTCCTGTTGCACCGTCAGTATACCATACTTTTGCGGATTTGCCTAGTCCCACATCCCGAAAGCGGGAAAGCCCCGGGCGATTGCCCGGGGCCAATCTATATGAAGACGAACCCAGTACCGATGCTTCCGGCGTATCGCTTCGGTTGCGCTCGAGCCAATCAAAACCGTGCTTTGACTAGCTCGAACTCTGCCAATCGGCCGGGTAAGTCACATAGAGGAAGCGGGCGAAGTCCGGGACCGCAAACTGAATCTTGCTCCCCTTGGGTATCAACAGGACTTCGCCGGGGCCGGCGGTTTCCGTCCGGCCGTCACAGTGGATGGACAGCTGTCCCTCAATGACGTAGTCAATCTCGTCGTAGGTCAGCGTCCAGTCAAAGGTGGTTTGTTTCATTTCCATCAGCCCGGCCCCCAGCCGGGGGCTCTGGGCCAGGGTGAACAGGTCCCGTGTATAGACATGGTCTCCCGGTTTGCCCGTGTCCAGCCGGTCCTCGGGCCGGACCGACAGGGTGGGCAGGGGAATGGACCGGACCCGCTGAGCGCTGTCCTGCTCCCGCAGGACTTCCAACACCAGATTGCGTATGGTTTCCCTATCCATGGGCCGCCTCCTTTTTCGTCAGAAACAGGGCCACAGCAATGGCCGTTACACCGCCCACCAGCTTGCCCACAATCATCGAGGTGAGCATTTCCGGGGCAAAGCCCGCCGTAAAGCCCAGATGGTCGCCAAAGACAAAGGACGCCGACACGGCAAAGGCAATATTCAAAATCTTGCCCCGGCGGTCCATCTTTTCCACCATGCCGAACATGGGGATGGAATTGGCAAGGCTTGCCACCAGTCCGGCGGCGGCCACGTCGTTCATACCCAGCAGGCTGCCCAGCTTCATCAGGGGCTTTCGGAACACCTTGGTGATGACGTACACCAGAGGAAAGGCACCGGCCAGGACAATGGCGATATCGCCCACCACGGTAATACCGTCCTCGATGGGGGCCATACCGGGGATGACCACCAGACCCGTCAGCGTTTCGATGATGGCAGCGGCCAGTCCGATGGTGATAACCGCCAGGACAATGCGGCCGAAAATCGAAAAGCCCTTAATCATGGCCGATTCAAATTTCCACAGGCCCAAAACGATAAGCAGCGCGAAAATTACAATGGGAATCAGATTGACGGCCACCATACCCACGGGAAAACCCGCCACCAGGCCGCCCACAAAGCTGCCCAGGGGAATGGTGATAATGCCCGCCAGCACGCCCTTTGCCAGATAGGTGGTATCTTCGGGCTTGAGGATGCCCAGGGCTACGGGAATGGTAAACACAATGGTGGGACCCAGCATACTGCCCACGATGATGCCGCTGAACAGGGCGGCGTCCCGGTTTTCCGTCAGCTCCATAGCCAAAGGCGCACCGCCCATATCACAGGCCAGCAGGGAGCCGGCAAACATGGCCGGGTCCGCGCCGAACACTCGGAACACCGGACCCAGCACCGGCCGCAGCAGATTGGCCAGCACCGGGGCCAGAGAAATAATACCAATCATGGCCAGAGCCAGAGAGCCCATAGCCAGAATGCCTTCTTCAAACTGGGGACCTAAGCCGAACCGATTGCCGAAAATCCGGTCCAGCGCGCCCAGCACCATGAAAATTACCATCAGGTAAACAATCAGTTCATTGATGGACATACGATTCCAACTCCTCCAACTGGTCGAGTATCCCCACAATGGCCGCGTCGGCGGGGGCGTGGGGATTTTCCATGCGGGCCGCGCTGCCGAAGCTCAGCAGCACCTTGTCCCCCACACCGGCCCCCACCAGGTCCACGGCCACCAGCTGTCCGCCCTCGGTGGAAACCAGCTGGAGCGGGTGGCCCAGCAGGCCGGGGGATTTTTTGGTGGCCCAGACGGAGCAGAGCACTGTGGCGATTTTCATGACAACCCGCCTCCCTCCAAAAGCTCCCGTGCCATGGGCGTCAGCACTGCTCCCGCCGGGGGCCGCTGATTCTGAGCCAACAGCTGCCGGGCACGGGCGGCGGTGATGACCGTATGACCGCCGCTGCCGCCGGTTCTTCCGCCGTAAAACCGGACGCCCCACTGGCGCAGCGTCCGTTCCGCCGCCGTCAGCCGTCCCCACAACGCCCGGTTGGCCGTGGCGCTGTGGCGGCGGTAGGTGAGACCGCCCTCGTAGAGATAGACCGGTATCCCCGTGAGCAGGGCGTCCAGCACCCGGCTGTCGGAAAACTGCAACAGCTGTTCCGCCGTCAGGGAGCCGATGAGCACCGCGTCATAGGGGGCATGGCTGGTGAATGCATACCCCAGACTGTCGGCGGGACGCTGCCCAATCAGCAGGGCACGGGGGCCGGAAACCTCCAGACGCCGCAGGACCTCTTCGACGATTTGTTCTTCAACCATGGACAATCATCCCCAGGTCCCCCTTTTTGTGGCCGCAGCCGTTGGCCTCGTCCAAATCGATGTGGGCGAAGGTGGCAAACTGGGGACTGACCCGCACCGACACCCCCTCCAATATCACCGGCCGGGACGACAGGCACTTGAGAGAGACGGTATCGCCGTTTTTCAGACCGTGCAGGGCCGCGTCCTCCGGCGTCATATGGATGTGGCGCTGGGCCACCATGACGCCCTGGTTCAGCTGTACCTGTCCATGGTCGCCCATCAGCGTGATGCCCGGCGTGCCCTCCACATGGCCGCTGAGCCGCACCGGGGCGTCGATGCCCAGGGTGTGGCAGTCGGTGCGGGAGACCTCCACCTGGGCCTCCTTCCGGGCCGGTCCCAGAACGGCCACCCGCTCCAGTTTGCCCTTGGGGCCGACCAGCGTCACCCGCTCGGCGCAGACGTACTGGCCCGGCTGGGACAGGGGCCGCACATTGGTGAGACTGTGGCCGAACAGCGTTTGCGCCTGCTCCTCCGTCAGATGGACGTGACGGCCCGACGCCTCCACCTCCAGAAAGAGACGGCGGCAGATTTCATCGGTGACGCGCTCCACCAGATTCATGGCTCCACCTCCTTTTGTTCCGCTTTCAGTTGAATCTCCAAAATCCAGCACAGGCTGGAAAGCCGGTTCAGGGCCAAAATGATATCGTCCCGGCGGACCGCCCCGTTTTCATCCCGAAAGGCCCGATACGCCGCCCGCTCCACCTGCCGGATGACGGTGCGGACCTTGTTGATGGCCAGCAGGGTGGGGGCGTCGTGACGGGAGGGCATAAAATGGCTCTGACCGTAGTATTTTTGTGGTGCGTGGCTCCGCTCCCGCAATTCCTCCACCGTCAGGCCCAACAGGTGCAAGGGCTGCACCGGCTCGTCCAGCACGTCGGCCCGGATGAGACTGCGGACGAAATCGAGAATCTCCTGGAGATGGTCCGCCATATCCTCCCGGCCATCGGCCATGGCCGTTCGCTGGGCCAGAAGCAATTCCGCTTCCAAGAGGTCAATCTGGCCCCGGAACTCAATGCGGGGATGGTCCTTGAACACCAGAATGTTGCCCCGCAGATGGGTCATATGCTCGGGCTTTTCCGTCAATATCCCGCCGAACAGGGTTTCATACGTCTTGGGTTTGGGCTGCTCCCCCTGGACGATTTCAATGCGCTCCTGCCGCAGCCACTCCCGGGCCGACGGGGTCAGGCGGTCGCCGGGGCCTAAATAGAACACCCGGCGGCCGTCCTTCACCCGGATACAGGCCCGGACGCTGCTCTCCGTAAAGAGCGCCACGGCTTACGCCTCGCTGCCTTCGCTGCCGGAGGGGAGAATGCCATTGACCTCGGCATGGGGGCGGGGAATCACATGGACGGACACCACTTCGCCCACCTTCTCGGCGGCGGCGGCTCCGGCCTCGGTGGCGGACTTCACCGCGCCCACGTCGCCGCGGACCATGACGGTGACCAGACCGCCGCCCACCTGGACGCGGCCCACCAGTTGGACGTTGGCGGACTTCACCATGGCGTCGGCGGCTTCAATGGCCCCAACGAGTCCCTTTGTTTCAATCATACCCAGTGCATTTGTGTTAGCCATGTTGTAAACGCTCCTTTATCCGTTACTTATTGCAGTTTTGACAGAATTTTATTCACCAGTGCTTCCACCATATCGTCGGAGACCATGGCGGCGGAGGACACGGGGGCGGCGGTGGCGCCGCTGCTGCGGGGGACGCCGTCGGAGACGCCCCAGGCAATGCGGCGGATGTTGATAAGGTCCAGCGGGCCGATGTTGTTGGAAGACGAGCTGCCGCCCACGGCGCCGCAGCCCAGCGTCAACGCCGGGAACAGATTGGTGGACGCGCCGATGCCGCCGAAGGTGGCCGGGGTGTTGACCAGGAAGCGGGAGACGGGAATTTTCTCGCCAAACCGCCGCACCACGGCTTCGTCCTTGGTGTGCATGGAGAAGGTATGGCCGCTGCCCTCGTTGCGGAGAATCTGACAGCATTTTTCCAATACGGCGTCCTCGTCCCGCTCCACGAAAAAGCCCAGAATGGGGCAGAGCTTCTCTCTCGAATAGGGCTGATCGTGGCCCGCTTCCTTGGCGTCGGCCACCAGGATTTTCGCCGTGGACGGCACGCCGCTGAGACCCGCCAGCTGGGCGATTTCCGCCGCCGTCTTGCCCACCACCGCCGCGTTGATGGCCCCGTTGGGCCGGAACAGGAATCCGGCCAGCCGGTCGGCCTGCTGTTTGTCCAGGAAGTGGCAGCCCTGGCGCTGCATCTCGGCCCGGACCGTCTGCTCCATGGACTGCTCCACAATGACGCTTTGCTCCGAGGCGCAGACGGTGCCGTTGTCAAAGGTTTTTGACTTGACAATGGCGGCCACGGCCTTGGGCACATCGGCGGTCCGCTGGATATAGGCCGGGCCGTTGCCCGCGCCCACGCCGATGGCCGGACGGCCCGAGGAATAGGCGGCCTTGACCATGCCGGGGCCGCCGGTGGCCAGAATCAGTTTGACCAGATCGTGACGCATCAATTCCTCCACCGCCGCCATGGTGGGCGTGGGCAGGGCGGAAATGGCTCCGTCGGGGCATCCGGCCTGTCTGGCCGCTTCGGCCACAATCTCCACGGCCCGCAGCGTACACTTGGCCGCGTTGGGGTGCGGGGAGAAGACAATGGCGTTGCCCGCTTTCAGGGCAATCATGGACTTATAAATGACCGTGGAAGTGGGATTGGTGGACGGGACGATGCCCGCAATGACGCCCACGGGGACGCCCACATCCAACAGCTTTTTCTCCGGGTGCTCGGCGATGATGCCGATGGTCTTTTCGTCTTTGATGGCGTCATAGACCGTCTGGGCGGCGAATTGGTTCTTCACGGTTTTGTCGGGGACGTTGCCGAAGCCCGTTTCCCGACAGGCCAGCTCGGCCAATTCCTGCGCGTGGGCCATACCAGCGTCACAGATGGCTTTTGCAATCCGGTCCACCTGGGACTGATTGAACCCGGCCAGAACCTCTGCGGCGGCCTTGGCCTGTTTAATCCGCTCCCGTGCTTCCTGCCGGGAGCGTAAATCCTTGTCCAGTTCCATACTCATCCTCCATAACTCTGCGGCGCGGCGGCCACGGCCCGGACGGCTTCGCCAAAGGCGTCACAGGCGGCAATACACGCGCTCTGGGTGCCGGTGAGCAGTCCACCGGCGAAGTTGGTCTCGCTGGGCGGGGCGAAAAGGGCGGTCATCCGGACGTCCGCCGCTTTCAGCGCCGCGTCCAATGCCACCATGGCTTCCACCGGCGGGGCAATCAGATAGGCGATGGCCTCGCCCTGGGGCACCTTGGCCACCTTCGACAGATAGGAGCCGGTCCGGGAGACACAGTGGGCCAGATACACCACATCCCCTGTGTCGTTGGCCGTTTGGAACCCCACGCCGGAACGGAGAAAGTCGGCGGCGCTCTGCAAACCCGCCGTCACCTCCGACGGATTGGGCCCGGCCAGAATGCCGATGACCTCACCGGCCAGCCGGGTGGAGGCGTTGGCGGCGCCGGCGTAGAGACTGCGGGCGTAGACCACATCCACGGCGGCTTTTTTCGTCGCCTCGTCCAGCGCCATATACGTCACATCGTCGCAGTCGGTGGACAGCAGGCCGATGGATTTGTGACGGGAATCCAGACCCAGCCGCCGGGCCAAATCGGGAGAGACGTTGGCAATCAATTGCAGCGTCAGAATCTCCACAGGCAGGGTATCACCGGTCATTGGCCCACCCCCTGGCGAAAGGCTACGCCGGAACACTTCTTTTCCAGCATTTGCCGAATCAGAGATGCGATGTGTGCGCCCGCTTCCACGGCGGGGGTACCCTGGCGGTGGATATTGGAAACCACGGTCCGGGCCGACTCCGGCACGCCGATGCGGGGATTGTAGGTGAGATAGGCCGACATGGACTCGGCGGTGACCAGGCCGGGCCGCTCGCCCACCAGCATGCAGACCAGCTCCGCGTCCGTCAGGGAGCCGATGTGGTCCGACGCGCCCACGCGGCAATACTGGATAAACAGCGTTTTGCCCAGCTCGATGCCGTAGGCGGAAAGGCCCTGACGGATGGCACGGGCACAGTCCATGGCGTTGGCTTCGATGGCGGCGGAGCTGAGGCCGTCCCCGATGACCAGCAGGACCTTGGGATGGGGACCGCAGGTCTCTTTGATAATGGCCTGATTCTGTTCGTCAAAGCGGCGGCCCAGGTCGGGACGGGTCAAATACTCGTCCTTGTCCTCGCACTTCGTCTTGACGTAGACCAAATCATTGCTTTTGTAAAAGGATTCCGGCACCTGAGAAAAGACGCTGTCCTGGGCGGCGGCGTGGTCGGCCCGGAACCGCAGCAGGGTGACGGTCTTATACCGTGCCCCGGCCCGTCCCACGCCGATGCGGGCGGGGGTTTTGGCTTTCAATGCCAGAAAGGCCGGGCCGTTGGCCGGGTTCTCCACCAAATACTGCTTGCGCAGGTCGATTTTGGAAAGGTCGTCCACGGCTCCGTCGCTGTGGGACGGGGCCGCAGACGGGGCGGGCGCGGTGCTGCCGGAATTTTGGCCCATGTCCCGCAGCATTTGGGCCACCATGGCTTTCAGTTCTTCCTTGTTCATCTCGTCCCCTCCTATGCCAAGAGAATGGAGCCGTCACCGGCCCGGGCCGTCAGCTTGCCGTTTTCCACAAAGCCCATGTCCTCCAGCCACTTCTGGAACGGCGGGATGGCCGTCAGGCCGAAAATCTCCCGCAGCGCCGCCGTCTCATGGAAGCCCGTGGTCTGGTAGTTGAGCATAATGTCATCGCCGTGGGGGATGCCCATAAAGTAATTGCATCCGGCGGCGGTCAGCAGCAGGGCCAGATTTTCAATGTCGTTCTGGTCGGCTTTCATATGGTTGGTGTAACAGGCGTCGCAGCCCATGGGAATGCCCGTCAGCTTGCCCATAAAGTGGTCCTCGAGACCGGCCCGGATGACCTGCCGGGCGTCATACAGGTATTCGGGGCCGATAAAGCCCACCACCGTATTGACCAGAAACGGCTGGAACGGCCGGGCAAAGCCATAGCAACGGGCTTCCATGGTCACCTGGTCCCAATCATAGTGGGCTTCGCTGGACAGCTCCGAGCCCTGGCCCGTCTCAAAATACAGGACGTTGGGCCCCTCACAGGTGCCCTGCTCCAACATCAGCTGGCGGGCCTCCTCAATCTGCGCGGCGGCGAAACCGAACGCTTCATTGCCTTTCTGACTGCCCGCAATGGACTGGAAAATCAAATCCGACGGGGCACCCTTGCGGACGGCCTCCATCTGGGTGGTCACATGGGCCAGCACACAAATCTGGGTGGGAATCTCCCAGCGGTTGCGGATTTCGTCAAAGCGTTTCAGGACCCGCTCCACACTCTCCACACTGTCATCCACCGGGTTCAGCCCCAACACCGCGTCGCCTGCACCGTAGGTGAGACCCTCCAGCAGAGACGCCATGATACCGTCGGGGTCGTCGGTGGTGTGGTTGGGCTGGAGACGGCAGGAGAGGGTTCCCGGCAGGCCGATGGTGGTATTGCAATGGGCCGTAACGCGGATTTTGGAGGCGGCGTACACCAAATCCATGTTGCTCATGAGTTTGGCTACGGCGGCAATCATTTCCGCGGTCAGACCGCGGGCAATCCGCCGGATTTTGTCGCCGGTGGTCCGCTCATCCAGCAGCCATTCCCGCAGCTGGGACACGGTCCATCCGGCAATCTCCTGGTAAATGGTCCGGTTGACGCCGTCGATAATCAGCCGTGTCACCTCGTCCTGCTCATAGGGGACGGCGGGGTTTTCGTACAGGTCCCGCAGGGTGATTTCCGACAGCACCGCCTTGGCCGCCACCCGCTCCTGGGCGTCCTCGGCGGCGATGCCTGCCAGCTTGTCGCCGGATTTTTCCTCGTTGGCCTTGGCCATGACGTCCCGCAAATCGCGGAACTGGTATGTCTTGCCAAAGAGCGTTGTTTGCAGTTTCAATTCCTACACCTCACCGATCAAATAGTAATGTTTTCACCACCACGGGCAATGCGCTGCCCACGGGGGAGCCGATATCGAGATACATGCCCGTTTCCATGGTCAATCCATCCATGCACAAAAGATGCCGGGGCTGGGCCATCCGGCACAGCATGGCCTGACCCAAGGCTTTCGCCATGTCCGCCGTCACCGCCACCAGCAGGGGCAAACCCGCCTGCTGCAACGGGGCAAGCCCGGAAAGTAACCCTTCGGCCAACCGCTCAATGGTCTGGAAATCGGGGCTGTGCTGGCCCGGAAAGGCCAGAACCACCGGCGACGGCTCGCCATCGTCCCAGAACCAGCGGAGTTTTTTCTCCACAGTCTGTGCAACCGCCTGTGGAGTGCCCGCCGTTTCCTCGGCGGTCAGCGACAGCACCGGGAGATTTTTTAAAGGAAAGTCCACGCCCTCATAGGCGATGGTACTGCCCGACAGGGTGGTGGCGTGGCTTCCGGCTCCCACCACCGTGGCCCGGATGGTCTCCTTTGGCCGGATGTGCGGCCCCTGGAGCAGGGGGGAGCGGGCAATGGTCCGGCCCAGAATCACACCGATGTCGCCAAAGGCGTCCCAGGGGGGCGGCGTTTCCGTGTAAATCATATCCGCCACGCCGCCGGAAAAGGACAGCACCGGAGAGTCTGCCGGGACGGCGGGGAGACGGTTGGTGGTGAGCCGTTGGGAAAGCTCTGTCCGGGGCCGCAGTCCGGCGGCCTCCTCCAGCGCTTTCGTCAGCAGGTCCGCCACGGGCTGCAACTCCGCTTCCGTCACGGTCTGGCCGACAGAAAGGGTCGTGAGACCGTCCAGCACCGGGGAAACGTAGGTGATACGGTGGCTTTCGTCCAACTTGATGAGCCGCCCGCCCACATTTAAACATCCCGTATCCACACAGCGGCCCCGGTCAAAGAGACAGGCATTGGCGGTGCCGCCGCCGATATCAAAATTGAGCACCGCCGTGTCATGCGCTCTGGAATACTCGTCGCACCCGGCCCCACGGGCCGCCAGTATGCCCTCCAGGTCCGGCCCCGCCGTGGCAACGACAAACTCTCCGGCATAGCCCGACAGGGCCGACAACACCTGTTTGGCGTTGTCCTTGCGGGCCGTCTCGCCGGTGATAATGACGGCCCCCGTCTCAATGGCCGATTTTTCAATGCCCGCTTTGCGGTATTCCTCGTCCACAATGGCCTGAATGGCATCGGCGTCAATGACCGTATCCGATTGCAGGGGCGTAAAGTGGATGGCGGAGCGATAGATGATTTCCCGGTCCGTGATGGCCAAATCCGGCACGGCAAAGGCCGACGCCTTGTTCTCCACCGTCAGCCGGGACAGCACCATCTGGGTGGTGCTGGTGCCGATATCCAGCCCCACCGACAACAGCGCCCGCTCCATCTAGCGCACCTGCCGCAGCAGGGCCGTCAAGTCCTGCCGGGTGGGGGTCCGGGGATTGGTTTTGCAGCAGGGGTCCGCCAGGGCTGCCGTCACCAGGGCGTCCAACGCGTTGTCCAGGTCCGCCGGGGCAATGCCCGCCGCCGTCAGCGTCTCCGGCAGATGCAGGCGGCGGCGCAGCCGCCGGAGGGCGGTGATCAGATTGCGCAGCAGGAGCCGCTCCGTGCCGCCCTCAATGCCCGCCACCCGTGCCAGCTCCGCATATTGTCCCAGACAGGCCGCGCCGTTGTATTCCAGAACGGCGGGCAGCAAAATGCCGTTGAGCCGTCCGTGGGCCACATGGAACCGGCCCCCCAGCGCGTGGGCCAGTGCGTGACTGATGCCCAGTCCCGCATGGTCAAAGGCCAGTCCCGCCATGGTGGCGGCGGCGTGGACCGTACCGCGCACCGACGAATCGCCGTCAAAGGAGCGGGAAAGGTTCTGATAACACCAGCGAAACGCCATGGCCGCATAGCCGTCGGAGAAGGGGGAGGCATTCCGGGACGCCATGGCTTCCAGACAGTGGGCCAGCACGTCCATGCCCGCGTCGGCAATGAGGGATTGGGGAAGCTGCTGCAACAGCGACGGGTCCAGAATGGCCCAGTCGGGCAACAGGGCGTCATCCACAATGGGATGCTTGACGCCGTTGTGGGAGAGAATCGAAAAACTGGTCACCTCGCTGCCGGTGCCGGAGGTGGTGGGGATGGCAATAAACAGGGGCCGCTGCTCCTGTACATAGACGATGCCCTTGGCGCAGTCCATGGGACTGCCGCCGCCCAGGGCAATGAGCACATCGTGACCGTTGCGGGCGCAGAGGGCCGCACCGCGGGCCGCCAGCTCCGCCGACGGGTCCGGCGTCACTTCAGAAAACACCGTCACCGACGCCCCCGGCACCCGGCTGCCCACGGCCTGGGCCAGTCCCGATTGGGCAAAATACCGGTCGGTGACCACCAGAACCGAACGGCCCGGACAGCGGCTCAGCTGTTCCAATGCGCCGTCGCCGTAAAAAATCCGGGGTTTACAATGAAACGTTTGCAAAATTTCACCGCCTTTCTGCCCGTAGTATTGCCAGCGGCGGGAAAAAACATGAGTCCCGGAATGGAGTTTTTCAAGAACAGCAAGATGAACAGCAAGATGATAGGAAAAAGATTGCAAAATTCGACGGAATATGATACACTGACCTCGGTACGACCTGCCGCCGGTAGGGGCGGCATCGGGTTGACATAAGGAAAGACAAACATTGAAAAAACGGAGGAGATTACTATGGCATATTGCAAGAACTGCGGTGCTCAGATCGACGATAAGGCAGCGGTCTGCGTCCACTGCGGCGTGGCCGTCAACAACAACGGCGTACAGGAGGCCGACAACGGCGGCTTCGGCTGGGGCCTGCTGGGCTTCTGCGTCCCCATCGTGGGTCTGATTCTGTTCCTGGTCTGGAAGGACACCAAGCCCAAAACCGCCAAGACGGCCGGTAAGGGCGCTCTGATCAGCGTCATCGTCGGCGTTGTGCTCTATGTGCTGGCCATTGTGCTGGGTCTCGGCGCGGCGCTGTCTGTCGGAACCTACTATTAATGGAAACGCTTCCGGCGGTCAAACAGCAACCATCCCAAAAGAGAGGTGAGGGTATGGCATATTGCAGAAATTGCGGCGCACCCATTTCCGATAAGGCGGTGATTTGTCCCCGCTGCGGCGTGGCCCAGTCCGGTTCCGGCGAAAGCCTGAACGACAGCGGCAGTCTGGGCTGGGGCGTGCTCTCGTTTTTCCTGCCCATTGTGGGCCTGATTCTGTTTCTGGTCTGGCGGCAGGAAAAGCCCAAGTCCGCACGGGTCAGCGGCATCGGCGCCCTCATCGGTACCGGTGTCAATGTGCTGCTGTCCATCGGCACACTGATTTTCAATTTCGTGGTGATAGCGGCGGCAATGTCTGCTGTCGCCGTGTGAGCCATGATATCGTGGCTTTACCGTTGGCTGCCCATTTTCTGCGGCTGCCATTGCAGGCCGGACCGCTCCTTTTTCTTCCGGGGCAGACAGTTTCCTGTCTGCGCCCGCTGTACGGGAATGCTGCTGGGCTTTGTCCTGTCGGCGGCGCTGTACGCCGTCTGGCATCCGCCCCTGCTCTGGGGGCTGCTCCTGCTGCTGCCCGCCATGGCGGACGGGGTGATTCAGCTGAAAACCCCCTACGAAAGCTGCAACCGCCGCCGTCTCTGGACGGGATTCCTTGGCGGTTATGGGAGCATGCTGCTGCTGATTGGAAGCTTTGCCCTGGCGTATCGCCTGGGAATGCGGGCGGGGTTTGCGCTGCGCGATGTGCTCGGCCGCCCCACCTGATATCCGATTGCAAAAAGGGAGTGCCGTACATACGGCACTCCCTTTTATCATCGTTCATTCCGAACTTGACGAAAGCCTATCTATATAATATGATATAGAAAAACTTGCATCATTTGGAAAGGACGTGCCTATGAACATATTGCTCACTGACCGCCCTCTGACCATCTCTCTGCCGGAGGGCTGGGATATGGTGGACCTGTCCCAACAGACCATCGCCCCCTGTCTCGGCTGCTTCGGCTGCTGGACCAAAACCCCCGGCCGCTGCGTGCTCCGGGATGACGCCGTGACCATCTATCCCCGCATTGCCAAAAGCAGCCGGGTCCTCTACGTCAGCGCTGTGGTCTTCGGCGGCTATGATGTGCCCATGAAAACCATGCTGGAACGGGCCATTCCCATTCAAAAACCCTATATCCGTCTGCTGGACGGGGAGACCCACCACGTCCAACGGGATGTGGCCCCCAAGGAGGCCGACATTGTCGCTTACGGCGCGGACGCCCAGGAGGAACGGGACCTGTTCCGCCGTCTGGTGGAGCGCAACGCCAAAAATATGAATTTTACCGCCGTCCGGGTCCATTTCACCACAGCGGACCGGCTGGACGAGACGGTGGAGGAGGTGCTGGCCCAATGAGTTTGCTGATTCTCAACGGCAGCCCCCGTGCGCCCCGGTCCAACTCCAAACGGTATGCCGAAGCCTTTTGCCGCTACTGGCGCGGTACCGTTGAAACGGAATCCCTGCTCCGGGGCGATGTCAACGCCCTGTGTGCCAAGAACGGAGCCGCTGACCAGGTTTTGCTGGTGTTTCCCCTGTACGCCGATGGGCTGCCCACGGTGCTGCTGTCGTTTCTGAAAGCCTGGGCACAGTCCATGGGGGAGAAAAAGCCCACGGTTTCTGTGCTCATCAACTGCGGATTCTATGAGCCGGAACAAAACCGGGTGGCTGTGGATATGGTGCGGCTGTTCTGCAAACAAACCGGCTGCCCCTTTGGCAGCGTGCTGGCCATCGGCAGCGGCGAGGCCATTCTCGATACGCCGTTCCGCTTTCTGGTGGGGCGGAAGCTGCGGAAGCTGGCCGGAGCTATGGCCTCGGGACGGGTCGTGTCGCTCCAATGCACCATGCCTATTTCCAAGGGAATGTTTTTGCGGGCCTCCACCACCTACTGGACCCGCTACGGTCAGCGGTTCGGCCGGACGGCGGCGGAGCTGGATACCATGGACATCGAGGAGGGAGCGTAAATGGAGCAGGAACCCAATCGGGACCCCTGGGAGGACGACGAAAGCGACGACCAATGGATGGAAAAGATGGTCCATGCCGCGAAAATCGGTAATCGATTGGTCTTTGCGCTGGTGATTTTGCTGTTGATTGCCATGGCTGTTATGGTTTATCTGTATCGGAATCCGTGACACGAACCGTGTACGGAAAACAAGGACGCATTGCAAAGAATTTGCAATGCGTCCTTGTTCCATTTTTCTCCTGCTTATGGTATGATGAAATAGTATGGAAGACCGGCTCAGGCGGGGAACACCGTGCGGATGAGCACCATATACAAAACGGTTCCCACCAGAATGGACAGATAGATGTTTTTCCGGAACCACTGGAGCAGCGCCACCACCACACAGGACAGAATCTCCGCCAGTCCAAAGGGAAAGGCCGTAAAGTTCAGATTCCGCAGACAGTAGCACACCAGTATCACCATAATGGCCGGGGGCAGCACATTGCCCAGATACCGCATCATCCCCGGCAGGGGACGTTTGCCGAAGACCAGAAAGGGCAGGGCCCGTGTCAGCAGCGTCACCACCGCGCAGACGGCTATGACGGCGGCAGCATACGCATTATTTCCCATAGTACGCCTCCAGTTTGGCCTGGACGGAGCGGCGGCGGACAATCAGCACCACCAAACTCACCGACAGGGCCGGAATGAGAAAATAGTCAGGGCCTAACAGCAGATAGAACACCACCACGCTGCAAAGACCCGACAGGGCCGGCAGCTTGGAAGGGTATTGCCGCCACTGGTTGACCGCCACCACCACGAAAAAGGCCGTGGCGGAAAAGTCGATGCCCGTCAACTCCACCGGCAGCAGCGCACCGGCCCAGCCCCCCAGAAAACAACCGGCCATCCAATAGCAATGGTCGCAGAGGGCAATGAAAAAGTCTGCCCGCTGCCGGTCCAGCCCCTTGGGATGCTGGATGGAGCAGAGCACCGAATACGTCTCATCGGTGAGGGAAAAGACCATATAGGGAAACCGCCAGCCCATGGTGCGGAACCTATCAATCATGCCCACGCCGTAAAAAATATGGCGGGCATTGATGAAAAACGCCATCACCGCCATGGTCAGCAGCGGCGTATGGGCCTGCAGCAGCGGCACCATGACAAATTGCAGCGAGCCGGCGTACACAAAAAAGGCGCTGGCCAGAGACCACAGCGGCCCATACCCGGCCTTGGCCATCATAACGCCGAAGGCTACGCCCATAAAAAGATAGGTGAAAAAAATGGGGAAGGTCTGCTTCAGCCCATATCGCAATTCCCGCATGACGGAACCTCCTAAGGGGATTTCTCCAATTATAACACTGCATCGATAAATTCTCAATAGCCTTGTGGCGCTGCACCGCGCCCGCCGGGCGGATTGTACCCTTGATTTCCAGCCTGTGGCTGCGGTATAATAGCCGCAGATACGGGTATCATATTGAATTTAGTCCTTTTGCCCGCCCCCAAGGGGAGACGAAAAAGGTGATACAATATACCATTCCGACTGCACGGTCATGGAATCGGAACGCATACGAAAAGAGAAGGAGCGGACACGGTATGCCTGATAATGAGAAATGGAGCTTTTTTGAAAGTCTGGACGAGATGGTCTATGTCACCGACGTGGCGACCAACGAACTGGTCTATATGAACCGCCATCTGCGCAGCGCGCTGGAATACCGTACCCATGAGGAGTACCGCGGCCGGAAGTGCTATGAGGTGCTGCAAGGCTGCGAAGAGCCCTGCTCCTTCTGCAACAACGCCCAGCTCCGGCCCGGAGAATTTGTCTCCTGGACCCACAAAAACCCTGTGCTCAACCAGCGGTTTCTGATTAAGGACAGTCTGGTGGAGATGGGCGGGCGGCGCTACCGGGTGGAAATCGCCATCAATCTGGACTCCGAGACCGCCAGCGGCACGCCCTACTATTACGCCCGCAGCGAGACCATCCTCAACGAGTGTCTCCAGCAGATGTTCACCTCCGCCGACCCGGAGGAATCCGCCGAACGGCTTCTGGCCTACATCGGCCAAACCTTCTCCTGTGAACGGGCGTATATCTTTGAGCTCCATGGGGGGAGGACTGACAATACCTACGAATGGTGCGCCGAGGGCGTGGTACCACAAAAGGAAATGCTCCAAAACGTCCCGGCGTTGGCCCTGGACTGGTGGTACCGCTCCTTTGACAAGAGCCAGATTATCATTATCCCCGATCTGGAGCAGATTCGGCAGGAGTATCCCGAGACCTACGCCATTTTAAAACCCCAGAACATCCGCTCCCTGGCCGCCGGTCCCATCCGGGAGGACGGCAAGCTTATCGGCTTTATCGGCGTGGACAACCCGGAACCGGAAATGATCCGTCTGATCACCTCCCTGCTGAAGGTGGTGGGCTACTTCGCATCCACGCTGCTCAAGCGGCGGGACCTGCTGGCCAAACTCCACGAGCTCAGCTACCACGACCAGCTCACCGGCGCCCTCAACCGCAACGCGTTGGCCGAATACTACGGTCAGCTGTCCATGGACTCCGCCGGTGTCCTCTACTGCGACATCACCGGCCTCAAGCGCATCAACGACACCCAGGGCCATGAGGCCGGAGACCGGATGATCCGCTACTGTTACGACCTGATCCGCAAATCCGTGGACACAAAGCTTATCTACCGCTCCGGCGGGGACGAGTTTATCGCCCTGTGCCCCAATGTGGCGGAGAACGATTTTGAACGGGCCCTGCGGCGGCTGCGCCACGCCGTCCGGCAGGATGAATACCATATGGCCATCGGCAGCACCTGGTCCAAGGACCAGCCCCTGATTCTGGAGGATCTGATCACCCAGGCCGATCAGGTCATGTACCAGGACAAACGGGATTATTACCGGCGAAACAGCCGTCTGCCCGGTGTGGAACGCCGGAAGGTCCGGGAGGTGGACGACGACGGCGACACGGTGCAGGACAAGCCCGCGCCCGAGACGCCTTTGCAGTGCTATATGGCAACGGCGGCCTATGACATGGAGGCCATGGTCCAGTCCATGGCCCAGGACAACAGCTCCAGCTATTTCTACATGGGCGACATGCAGAAAGGGCTGTTCTACATCTCCGACAATATGCGCGACGACTTCGGCTTCCAGAGCAATCTGGTGCAGGATTTGCTGACGGTGTGGGCCAAGCGCATCAGTTCGCCGGAGTTCCAGGACCTCTACTGGCAGGATTTGTCCAGCATGCTGCGGGAAAAGCGCTCGGTCCACGACCTGCGCTACCGGGTCCGCGACGCCCACGGCAACAGCAAATGGATTCGCTGCTACGGCGTGCTCACCTGGAACGCCGACAAGACGAAACCGGTGTTTTTCTCCGGCCGCGTGACCCATCAGGACAACGACTTTGTGGTGGACCCGGTCACCAGCTTCCCCCGCGAACACGCCGCCCTCCAACAGCTGGAGGAGCTGCGCAAGGACGGGTCCAAAACCGTGGTCATCGGCTTTTCCCTCAACGGCATGACGGAGATCAACAGCACCAAGGGCCGTGCCTACGGTGACCGGCTCCTGAAGCGGTTTACGGATTGCCTGATGGAGGGATTGTGCTGGAAAATGTCCTTCTACCGTCTGGAGGGCATGCGGTTCCTGGCCATCGTCAACCCCCTGTGCATGGGGGAGGGTGCGTCGGCTCTGGTGGAACAGATCCGCGCCATTGCCGTGGAATGCTACGAGACCATGGGCGTGGCCGGTCAGAAGGTGTGCTCCTTCGGCGTCATGGAATACCCCGGCCCCGGCTGGAAGCCCGAGGACCTGCTGGAAAATATCATCTCCCTGATCCGTGTGGCCAAGCAGGAGAACAGTCTGAGCTATGTGGACTATTCGGAGGAGAGCGTCCGCCGCATCCGGCGGATGTCCAATATGACCATGGCCCTGCGACAGGATGTGGACCACAATATGGAGCATTTCCGCATTGTGGTGCAGCCGGTGGTTTCCGCCGAAACGGGACGGCCCAAGGGCGGCGAAGTCCTGATCCGGTGGCGGTTTGAAGATCAGAACGTATCGCCCGCCGTCTTTATCCCCATTCTCGAAAAGGAAAAACTGATTCATGAGGTGGGCCGCTGGGTCTTTGAACAGGCCGTGTGTACCTGCGTGCGGCTGCGGGCCTATGACCCCAATTTCTATCTGACCTTCAATGTCAGCCTGCAGCAGTTGTCAGACCCGCTGCTGATGCCCGAAATGGAAAAAATCCTCCAGAAATACGGCCTGTGCGGCGGCGGTCTGGTGGCCGAGCTGACGGAGAGCTGTCTGGACGAGGAACCGGAAAAACTGCTGGATTTTGTGGGCGCCTGCCAGAATCTCGGCATGCGCATTGCGCTGGACGACTTCGGCAGCGGCTATTCGTCCCTGCGGATGCTGCTCCAATATCCGTCCAGCATCATCAAGCTGGACCGCTCCCTGGTCATGGAGGCCACCGAGTCCGAAGCCAAGATGAACTTTATCCGCAGTATCGTCTATGCCTGCCACCAGTTCGGCAAAACCGTCTGCATGGAAGGCGTGGAGCGGGCCGACGAAAACGAAATGATCCGCAATACGGGCTGCGACCTGATCCAGGGCTATTACTACTACCGCCCCATGGAGCTTAGCGACGTGTACCGGCTCATCAGCCGCAGCGACGAGCAGACCGAAGAAGGGGGCGACGCCCATGGCGCAGGAATCTGAGGAATGGTCCGCTGAACGGTCTTCGGTGCGGGACCTGCTGGAGGAATTTTTCCGCCGCTATCTGACGCAGCGCGATCCCGAGGGCACGCTGGCGCTGGTGGAGGACAGTATTATCAGCATCGGTTCCGGCGAGGGAGAGGTGGCGCTGGACAAAACCGCATTCCGGCAGCTGTTGGAAGAGGAATTTGCCGTTCTGGAACAGCCCATCCGCTTTTCCCTGAGCGATTTTATCCAACGGCAGCGGGCGGAGGACGTATGGGTTTGCTTCTGCAATCTGGCAACCAGTGTGACCCTGCCCGACGGTCAACAGGTCGGCTATCCCATGCGGGTCACCGCCGCCGTGTGCCGCCGTCCCGACGGCCTGCGGATTCAGATGATCCACGCCTCCGAAGCCAGCCTCTTTTTAGAGGACGGGGAGCTGATTCCCCTGAAATTCCTCTCCCGCGGTGTGGAATCCCTGAGCCGGGAGACGCGGCTGGATTTGCTGGAAATCATCGGGCAGATTATGCCCGGCGGCATCCTGGGCGGCTATATGGAGGAGGGGTTTCCTCTGTATGTGGCCAACGAACGGATGCTGCATATGCTGGGATATGACAACTGTGAGGAATTTGAACAGACGATTCACGGGTGCATTCTCAACAGCGTCCACCCCGATGACCGGGCGTTTGTCTGCCGGGAGATGGAGACCATTCCCAATCTGGGCGACCAGTATGAGATTCAGTACCGGATGCTGAAAAAGGATGGCTCCTATCTGTGGATTCACGACATCGGACGGCGGACCCTGTCCGCCGACGGCCGGGACGCCGTCATCAGCGTGATCATCGATATCACCCGGCAGATGCAGGCCCAGGCCACGCTGGAGACCGAAGCTGTAACAGACCCCCTGACCGGCATCCTGAACCGCAAGGGCGGCCAGCTCCGCATGGAGCAGCAGATGCAGCAGACGGAACAATACCTGTTTCTGATGCTGGATTTGGATAATTTTAAGCAGGTCAATGACCGGTACGGCCATGAGGAGGGGGACCGGGCCCTCTGCACCGTGGCCCAGCTGTTGCAGGAGCGGTTCCGTAAAATCGATGTGGTTTTTCGGGTGGGCGGCGATGAATTTGCCGTTTTTGCCGTGAACTGCGGCGACGAGGAACCGGTGCGGCAGAAATTGGACACGCTGATTGAGGAATACCGGCAGACCATGCTGCGCCGCTGGCCGGCGGCCCAGTCCACCCTGTCGGTGGGCGGCGTCTGCGGCCACCGCCGCCGGAGCTTCGACGAGCTGTACCAGCTGGCTGACGAGGTCCTGTATGAAGTGAAACGCACCCAGAAGGGCCGCCAGAAACTCCGCTGTCTCGATTGAATCTCCATCGCGCCGTCTGCGCCGTCTTGGCGGTACGGAACGGCGCGGTTTTTCGTTGGAATGGATTGTGGGAACGGCCGATCCGGGTTTGCTTTTTTTCGCGTTGTCGTTTATAATGAACCATAGATGCCGCGGAGTTCGCCGCGGTGCGGGCAAGGAAGGCCGGATGGTTTTCCGGAATGTCAGGGGGCGTATCATGGAATCGCAGCTGGAAGTGATGAAGAGGTTTTTGGAACCGCTCCATGAGATTGTCTATATGGCTGATATGGACACTTATGAGCTGTACTATATGAACGGGCAGGCCCGCCGCTGCTTCGGTCTGGAGCCGGACGAACCGTTGGAAGGGGAGAAGTGCTACGCCCTGCTCCAGGGCCGCGACACGCCCTGTCCCTTCTGTACCAACGACAAACTGCAATGCGGGGCATTTTATGAGTGGGTCTACTACAATTCCGCCTTGCAGCGTCATTTTGCCGTCAAGGATACCATGGTCCAACAGGAGGACCGGCGGATTCGGGTGGAGCTGTCCTTTGATATGAGCACCGAGGCCCAGCAGAAGAACACCATCCGCTCCTATGAGAGCAATGAACAGCTCCTCAACGAGGCGCTGCGGGTGGCCCTGAGCTGCTACGACGATCAGGAGGAGCCGGTTCAGGCATTCCTCAGCTATATGGGCGGCAAGCTGGGCGGCGACCGCATGTACATCTTTGAGGGGACCGAAGGCAACACCGTAACCAACACCTATGAATGGTGCAAACCGGGGGTGGAGTCCCAGCTGGCCAATCTCCAGGCGGTGCCCTGGGAAGCGGTGAGACGCTGGTATGCAGCGTTCCACCGGGGCGAGCATGTGATTCTCTACAATGTGGAGGAAATCCGGGAACATGAGCCGGAGCTGTACCAGGTGTTGCAGCCCAAGGCCATCCACAGCCTGATTGCCTGCCCCATCGTCAGCCACGACCGGGTCATGGGCTTTTTCGGCATGGACAATCCGCCCCTTAATAATCTGTACCATATCTCCACCATTCTGGATATTATGAGCAATTTTATTCTGTGTATGTTCCACCGGCGGGACCTGCTGGGACGGCTGGAGCGTATGAGCTATTACGACCAGCTCACCGGCGCCCTGAACCGTCACGGTCTGGCCCGGACGCTGGAACAGATGGACCCGGAGGAGAGTGTGGGCATTCTCTATTGTGATGTCATGGGCTTGAAGCATATTAACGACACCCTGGGCCATGAGCACGGCGACGCGCTGCTGCGCCGGGCGTATCAATTCCTGGTGGAACGGTGCCAGGGACAGCCCGTGTACCGGTTGGGCGGCGATGAGTTTATGGTGTTGTGCGAGGATGTGGACCGGTTGACGTTCAACGCCATTGTCCAG
Organism: Candidatus Avoscillospira avistercoris; assembly: GCA_018716875.1. GTDB lineage: Bacteria > Bacillota > Clostridia > Oscillospirales > Oscillospiraceae > Avoscillospira_A > Avoscillospira_A avistercoris. The sequence continues at coordinate 8,423 of DVJJ01000162.1, read as the reverse complement.
GCCGTCAGCGAGCAGACGGGCCGGGTGGATATGGCCATGGGCTCTGTCTGGAAGGAGCGGGTGGGCGACAGCTTTTATGCCCTGTTGTCCCAGGCAGACCAGGAGATGTATGATGATAAGCATTACCGGCGGCTCCAGGGGCAGATTTGCCGGGAATAAAACGGTAGAAAGCCGCCGTCCGCCACCCGCGATGGGGTGGGGACGGCGGCTTTCGGCTTTGCCGGGGGTTGCGCCATCTGCGGATGGCGCTTTGAACGATTGAGGGGTTCGCGCCGTGCGCGGCGCGGGTATTTCGCCCGCTGCGGCGGGCGGGTGTTTCGCCCGTTACGACGGGCGACCAGAGGCCCTGCCTCTGGACTCCGCGATTTTGGGCTGCACGCCGTCCGTTGGCAAGAGTGGTCGCCGAGGAATTTTGCGTCAGGCCAAGGTGTGGGTTCGCAGCCATACTGGATGTATGGCAAGAAACCGCACCGCAGGCATGGCGCAAAAGGCCCGGCGAGCACCGCAGACACACGGGCGGTGGGCAGCCCCACAAGAAAAAAATCGAGTAAAACTTTTATAGTTCGCGTTTATGGGGCTGCGGCGCGGGGATGGTTACCGGCGGGAACGCCGGTCATACAGCTTGGCAAGGCCGCCCTCCGCCGTCTCCCGATACTGCTGCGACAAATGAATTCCCGTCTCATACATGGTCTTAACCACCATATCAAAGGTGATTCGCTGGGTATCCGACAGAATAAAGGCCAGATTCAGACAATTCAGCGCACGGGACGCCGCCACGGCGTTCCGCTCGATACAGGGAATTTGCACCAGACCGCAAATGGGGTCACAGGTCAATCCCAAATGGTGCTCCAGCGCGATTTCCGCCGCGTACTGGGTCTGTGCCGTATTCAAATCGCACAGAACACAGGCCGCCGCCGCCGCCATGGCGCAGGCCGAACCAATTTCTGCCTGACAGCCGCACTCAGCCCCGGAGATGGACGCGTTCCGTTTAATCAGAGAGCCGAACAGGCCCGCCACGGCCAACGCTTGCAGCACCTTTTCGTCCGTGAGCTTCCGCCGCTCCTTCAAATACCGCAGCACCGCCGGCAGCACGCCGCAGGCGCCGCAGGTGGGCGCCGTAACAATGGTGCCGCAATCGGCGTTCTGCTCGCTGACGGCGTAGGCATAGGCGCTGACAATCCGGCATTCCCGCAGGGCTGTAAATTCGTTTGCAATGACCTTTTCATAGAGGGTTTTCGCTTTCCGCTCCACCCCCAGCCCGCCGGGCAGGATGCCCTCCGTGGCAATGCCCGCGTCGATGGCCTTTTGCATGGTCTGCCAGATGCCCGCCAGAAAGTCCCAAATCTCCGGCCCCTCGTTGATCTCCACATACTCCCACAGCGTCAGATTCCGCAGACGGCAGAAGTCCGCAATCTCCGCAAAGGAATTTTCCGGGTATACCTCCGGCGGCTCCATGGCTGCGCAGCCCTCCACCCGGATATCGCCGCCGCCGATGCTCTCCACCCGCAGCCGGGGAGACCGCTCCTCGCCGTGCCAGGCATACAGATCCATGGTGTTGGGGTGCGTATAAATCTGCCCCGTGGGTTCATCGGAAAAAATGATCTCCGCGGGCGTGGGGGACAGGACCGTATGGAGCACCCGGTCGGTGCCGTGGCCCTGGCCCGTCTTGGACAGTGAGCCGTACAACACCACCGTATAACGGTCCGCGTCGGGGTGCCGCTCTTTCAGCAGGTGCGCCGCCCGCTCCGGTCCAATGGTATGGGAGCTGGACGGGCCTTTGCCGATTTTATAGAGATCGCGGATGGACTTCATATCGCTCGTTCCCTTCGTATAAGCTATACCATAAGTATATCAAATTCCGTTGGGGAACTCAACCGCCCGGCGTATTTTTCCGGTGCAGCGCCTCCAGAGACAGCTCCCCGGCCAGCTTAAACAGCGCATCGGCCAAAACCTGCTCCACGCTGCGCCCCGTCCAGACGGCTACCTGTTCATAAAAGGCCGCCGCCGTCGGGTCCAGCACAATGGTATATGGTTCCATAACGTCCTCCCTTCAAAGGGACAGGTCCACGGTACGGACCGGGGCGCTGCCGTCATGGACACACAGTTCATAGAGGGCAGGGGACAGAGGCCCCAGAACATACCGGCCATCCCAGTTTGTGACACAATGACAGCGGGGCTCCCCCGTCTCTCCGTCCAAGGCCAGAACCACCGCGTCAGATACCGGCCGTCCATCGGCCCGCCGTACCACTCCGGTGAGAATGGCCCCGCTGTCCGGCGGCAGGGTCAGGTCCGTCTCCACCCGTTCCCCAGGCTTCATATGGATGTAAAAATGCAACTCGCTTCCCATGGCGCTACCTCCTGCAAAAATGGTAGTTTATCCTATGCAGGGATTGACAGACGTGTTATAATAGTAAACACTGATTTGAAAAATACCGGGGCCTTTTCCCCGAAAGGATGGAAGTAACACCATGGCCAAAGAGAAAAAAGTCGAACAGATCACCGATATGGAGATAGACTTTGCCCAGTGGTACACCGATGTGTGCAAAAAGGCAGAGCTGATTGATTATTCCTCCATCAAGGGTATGTTCATTTACCGCCCCTATGGCTACGCTATCTGGGAGAATATCCAGAAGGGTCTGGACGAGCGGTTCAAGGAGACGGGTCACGAAAACGTCTATCTGCCCATGCTGATTCCCGAGTCCCTGCTCCAGCGGGAGAAGGACCATGTGGAGGGCTTCGCCCCCGAGTGCGCCTGGGTCACCTACGGCGGCAGCGACAAGCTGGAGGAGCGGTACTGCATCCGTCCCACCTCCGAAACCCTGTTCTGTGAGCACTACGCCAACGTCATCCACTCCTGGAGAGACCTGCCCAAGCTGTACAACCAGTGGTGCAGCGTCCTTCGCTGGGAGAAGACCAGCCGCCCCTTCCTGCGCCACCGGGAATTCCTGTGGCAGGAGGGCCACACTATGCACGCCACCGCCGAGGAAGCCATTGCCGAGACGGAGCAAATGCTGAACATCTACGCCGATTTTATGGAGAATGTGCTGGCCATGCCTGTGGTCAAGGGCAAGAAGACCGACAAGGAAAAATTCTCCGGCGCAGAAGCCACCTACACCGTAGAGTGCATGATGCATGACCGCAAGGCCTTGCAGGGCGGCACCAGCCATTTCTTTGGTGACGGCTTCGCCAAAGCCTTCGATATCACCTTTACCGGCAAGGACAACAAGCTGCACAACCCCTTCCAGACCTCCTGGGGCGTGTCCACCCGTCTGATTGGCGGCATCATTATGACCCACGGCGACAACAACGGTCTGGTGCTGCCTCCCCGCATTGCACCGGTGCAGGCCATTGTGATTCCCGTGGCCCAGCACAAGGAGGGCGTACTGGACGCCGCCACCGAGCTGCTGAACCGGCTGAAGGCTGCCGGTGTCCGGGCCAAGATGGACGATTCCGACCAGTCCATGGGCTGGAAGGCCGCCGAATATGAGATGAAGGGCGTGCCGCTGCGGGTGGAAATCGGCCCCAAGGATATGGAAAAGGGTCAGTGCTGCATCTGCCGCCGCGACAGCGGGGAAAAGGTCTTTGTACCCCTGACGGAGCTGGAGGAGCAGGTTGCCAAGCTGCTGGACGCCGTTCACGATGGTATGTATGCCCGCGCCAAGAAGAATCTGGAGGAGCATACCAAGACGTGCCAGACCATGGACGAAGTCAAGGACTTTATGCAGAACGAGGGCGGGTTTGCACGGACCATGTGGTGCGGCGATTTGGAATGCGAATTGAAGATGAAAGAGGAAGTGGGCGTCACGTCCCGCTGCATGCCGCTCCATCAGGAGAAGGTGGGCGAGACCTGCGTCTGCTGCGGTAAGAAGGCCGATAAGATGATTTATTGGGGCGTAGCATACTAAGCTCCACCGCACCCAAAGATAAAAGTTTTACTCGATTTTTTTCAAAAAATCGCGGAGTCCAGAGGCAGGGCCTCTGGTCGCCCGTCGCAACGGGCGAAACACCCGCCCGCCGCAGCGGGCGAAATCCCCAGTCGTCCCAAAGCGCCATCCGCAGATGGCGCAATCCCCGGCAAAGCCGAAGGCCGCCGTCCCCACCCCGTCAGCGGGTGGCGGACGGCGGCCTTATCGCACGGTGTACGATACCGAATGCGTCCCGCAAACCACGCAGGGCAGTCCGTGCGGTGGAGGTGCCGATGACCGGTGCATTCCGGGAACCCGTACCGGCGGCGGGACACATCGGTCCCGCCCTACGAGCCATGTCGGCAGTCCGTGCGGGAATGTAGGGCGGCACCTGTGTGTGCCGCCGTGCGGTGGGGGTGCCGATGACTGGTGCATTCCGGCGAACCCGTACCGGCGGCGGGTGCAAGTCCCCGCCCTACATTATTAATATATGGCGTGCAAAACCGGCAGGGGAGCGGTGCAATGCGGTAAACTGCCAAATCAACGAAAATACAGAAAAAATTTTGTAAGTTTTTTATGAAAAACTCTTGACATTGTTGGTGATACCGTGTATTATGAGTGGGCACGCGGTCGAAAGGCCGGTGCAGTATGCGATGAAGTGGGAGATTGCGTCCTGGACGGTAACTTCCGCGGAGTATGTCCGGTCATCGGGCGGCTGAGATTCTCATGATACAGCGTATATCGCCGATCATGGGCAGCCGGCGTTCGTCGGCTTTTTTCATGCGCTCGGAATGATACGCACGGCTTAGCGTATAAGAGATTCTCGTCCGTACCCAGGCTCAACGAACACTGAGTACGTTTCAAGGAGGAAACAAGTAATTATGGCAAACCAGAAAATGATCCGCATTCGCCTCAAGGCTTACGATCATCAGCTCATCGACTCCAGTGCAGAGAAGATTGTCGAGACTGCCAAGCGCAACGGCGCCGCCGTCTCCGGCCCCATCCCCCTGCCCACCAAGAAGGAAGTTGTCACCATCCTGCGCGCTGTGCATAAGTACAAGGACAGCCGTGAGCAGTTCGAGCGCAGAACCCACAAGCGTCTGATCGATATCCTCGATCCCAGCCAGAAGACCGTTGAGGCCCTCATGAGCCTGGACCTGCCGGCCGGTGTCGAGATTGAGATAAAGCTGTAATATACATTATATATTATAGCTGCCCGCCACGGTCCGTCAAAATGGACGGACGGGTCATGTTGGTTCCAAGGCAGTCCAATGGCTTTGAAATCAACCAATAACCTTAAATAGGAGGAAACACTAATGCAGAAAGCAATCATCGGCAAAAAAGTGGGCATGACCCAGATCTTCGATGAGAGCGGCAAGGCCATCCCGGTTACCGTTATCGCTGCCGGCCCCTGCGTCGTCGCTCAGAAGAAGACTGAGGAGAAAGACGGCTACGTCGCTGTCCAGCTGGGCTACGAGGAAGTCAAGGAGTCCAAGCTGTCCAAGCCCGAAATCGGCCACCTGAAAAAGGGTGAGCTGGCCATGATGAAGCACCTGAAGGAGTTCAAGCTGAACAACGCTGCCGAGCTGAACGTCGGCGACGTCATCAAGGCTGACACCTTCGCCACCGGCGACAAGGTCGACGTGACCGGCGTTTCCAAGGGCCACGGCTACCAGGGCGCCATCAAGCGCCACGGCGCTCAGCGTACGCCCACCACCCACGGCGGCGGTCCTGTTCACCGTCACGCCGGTTCCATGGGTTCCACCTCTACTCCTTCCCGCATCTTCAAGGGCCACATCGGCGCCGGTCAGATGGGTGTCGAGCAGGTCACTGTCCAGAACCTGGACGTGGTCAAGGTGGACGCCGAGCTGGGCATGATTGTTGTCCGCGGCGCCATCCCCGGCCCCAAGGGCGGTCTTGTCTATGTGAAGAGCACGGTCAAGAACAACAAGGTCAAGCAGGCCGGCTCCGACATCAGCAAGAACCCGCAGAAGGCTTCCGGTCGTAACCCGCAGAAGGCTTCCGCCAGAGGCTAAGGAAAGGAGAGTGCTTTAAATGCCTAACGTTAAAGTTTTGAACATGGCCGGCAACCAGGTCGGCGAAGTCACTCTGAGTGACGCCATCTTCGGCATCGAGCCCAACGAGTCCGTTGTGCACGACGTTGTGAAGAATCACCTGGCCAACTGCCGTCAGGGCACCCAGAGCGCCCTCACCCGCGCCGAGGTTTCCGGCGGCGGCATCAAGCCCTGGAGACAGAAGGGCACCGGCCGCGCCCGTCAGGACAGCACCCGTGCGCCCCAGTGGACCCACGGCGGCGTCGTCTTCGCCCCCAAGCCCCGCGATTACAGCTACACCCTGAACAAGAAGGTCAAGAGACTGGCTATGAAGTCCGTCCTCAGCGCCAAGGCCGCCGAGGGCAACATCGTGGTCATCGACGCCATCAAGATGGACGCCCCCAAGACCGCCGAGTTCAAGAAGTTCCTGAAGGCCGTCGACGCCGACTGCAAGGCTCTCGTCGTCACCGCCGAGGCCGACGAGCTGGTGATCAAGAGCGCCCGCAACATTCCCGGCGTCTCCACCACTTTCGCCTCTGTCATCAACGTTTACGACATCCTGAACGCCAAGAAGTTCATTGTCGATCAGGCTGCCCTGGCCAAGATTGAGGAGGTGTTCGCATAATGAAGACCGCTTACGATATCGTGATTAAGCCCATCATCACCGAACAGTCCATGGAGGACACTGCTTTTAAGAAGTACGTTTTCCAGGTTGCCCCCGACGCCAACAAGATCGAGATTGCGAAGGCTGTCGAAGAGATCTTCGGCGTCAAGGTTGAGAAGGTTAACACCATCAACATGGACGGCAAGAAGAAGCGCACCGGCGCCTACCCTGTGGGCCGCCGCGCCAGCTGGAAGAAGGCTATGGTCAAGCTGACCGCCGATTCCAAGACCATCGAGTTCTTCGAAGGCATGGTCTAAGAGATTTCTCAAAAGGAGTGTAACGCAAAATGGCGATTAAATCTTTTAAGCCGTATACGCCGTCCAGAAGAAACATGACCGTTTCCGCTTTCGATGGCGTTGACAAAAAGGCGAAGCCCGAGCGCAGCCTGGTCGAGACCCTGAAAAAGCATTCCGGCCGCAACAGCTACGGCAGAATCACCGTCCGTCATCGCGGCGGCGGCAACAAGCGCAAGTACCGCATCATCGACTTCAAGCGCGACAAAGTGGATATGCCCGCTACCGTTCAGCGCCTGGAGTACGATCCCAACCGCAGCGCCTTCATCGCACTGGTCAAGTACGAGGACGGCACCCTGCGCTATATCCTGGCTCCCGTGGGCCTGAAGGCCGGTGACAAGGTTCTGGCTTCCGCCGGCGCCGACATCAAGCCCGGCAACTGCCTGCCCATCGCCAACATCCCCGTCGGTACCGTCATCCACAACATCGAGCTGAACCCCGGCCGCGGCGCCCAGCTGGTTCGTGCCGCCGGCACCGCTGCTCAGCTCATGGCCAAGGACGGCGAGCTGGCTCAGGTCAGAATGCCCTCCGGTGAAGTTCGCTACATTCGCATGAACTGCACCGCCTGCATCGGCCAGGTCGGCAACATCGACCACGAGAACATCCACCTCGGTAAGGCCGGTCGTACCCGTCACATGGGTATCCGTCCCACCGTTCGCGGCTCTGTCATGAACCCCTGCGATCACCCCCACGGTGGTGGTGAGGGCAAGAGCCCTGTCGGTCGTCCCGGTCCTGTCACTCCTTGGGGCAAGCCCGCCATGGGCCTGAAGACCCGCAAGAAGAAGAACCGCACCGACAAGTTCATTGTCAAGCGCAGAAACGCGAAGTAAGGAGGAACAGTAATGAGCAGAAGCATCAAGAAGGGCCCCTTCGTTGCGCCTGAGCTCTTCAAGCGCGTCGAGGAGCTGAATAAGGCCGGTGACAAGAAGGTTCTCAAGACCTGGTCCCGCGCCTCCACGATTTTCCCCTCCTTTGTCGGTCACACCATCGCTGTCCACGACGGCCGCAAGCATGTTCCCGTCTATATCACCGAGGATATGGTCGGCCACAAGCTGGGCGAGTTCGTGCCCACCAGAACCTTCAAGGGTCACGCCGGCAGCAAGACCACTAACAAGTAAGGAGGAACGCTAGAATGGAAGCGAAAGCACATCTGAAGTATCTTCGCATGTCCCCCCGTAAGGTCAAGATCGTTTGCGACATGATCCGCGGCAAGGACGTTGCGACCGCCACTGCATACATGATGCAGACTCCCAAGGCTGCTTGTGAGCCCGTTCTGAAGCTCCTCAAGAGTGCCGTTGCCAACGCGGAGAACAACAATGGTATGGATGCCTCCAACCTGTATATCTCCACCGCCGTTGCCAACCCCGGCCCCACGCTCAAGCGCGGTATGCCCAGAGCACGGGGTAGATTCAATCGCATTCTGAAGAGAACCACTCACATCACCATCGGTGTGAGCGAGAAGAACTGAGCAGGAGGTAGCTATGGGACAGAAAGTTAATCCCCACGG
>DVJJ01000161.1 GCA_018716875.1 Candidatus Avoscillospira avistercoris | reverse complement strand
CTATCCACCTGTACGGGATTCAGGAGGATGCCTGGGAGAAGTTCCAGTTTGAAGGCGGCGACTGGTACCAGCCACCCCTGGAGGAGGTCAAGGCCCAGCGCATTGCACAGAGTAAGGCTGATTTGGCAGTGTACCTGGAATCCCATCCCATCCAGTGGACCGATGGCGCATACTACGCCATTACCGCAGAGAAACAGCAGCAGCTCACCGGCAAGATCCTGTCGGCCACGCTGGCACAGCAGACCTCCACGCCGTACACGCTGACATGGAACAGCACCGGCCAGGTGTGCAAGGAGTGGACGCTGGAGGAGCTGGGTAAGCTGGCCTTTGCCATCGATGCCCGCGTCACGGCCCTGGTGGGCTACCAGCAGACCCAGGAGGTGGCCATGCGGGACGCCGCAAGCCTGGAAGCCCTGGCGGCCATCGAGGTGGACTATGACACGGTGGGGTAATCGGGTGCTGTCCATGCTCCTCTGGAGCTGGGGCGGTACGGTGTACTTCCTTTTGGAAGTGGCATTCAAGACCGCCACCGGCCACCCGGAGCGGATCAGCTGGACCATGCTGGTGCTGGCCATTCTCCTGTCTGTCCCCCTGGAGCGCTTTGGCGCGGAGCTGCCCTGGTCTATGCCCCTGATGCTCCAGGCTGCTATCTGCACTGTGGCCATTACCGCCACGGAACTGGTGGCCGGGCTGATCCTCAATACCTGGCTGGGCCTGGGCGTCTGGGATTATTCCCATCTGCCCCTCAACCTATGGGGCCAAATCTGCGTCCAGTATGCCCTGCTCTGGTACATTCTGTGCCTGATCTTTATTCCTGTGTTCGACTGGCTGCGCTATGCAGTCGAAGGCGGCGAGAAGCCGCACTATACATAAATCAGCAACGGCGAATACGCCGAAAAATGAAAGGAGAAAAAACTATGCTGAAAAACTATCTGTGGACCATCTGGCAGTGTGCGAACGAGGAGCGCACCGACGGCGACAATCTGACCGGCGATATGGAGATCGCGCCCAACCTATTTGTGGAGGGCATCAAGGGCAATCCCCAGCACCAGTACAAGGCCCTGGCGGAGATTGACGTCCCCGCAGCCAAGGCCAAGTGGGAGGCCCTGGATGCTGCTGCCCAGGCCAAGGAGTACGACGAGGTCGGCAAGATCATCGACCGCAACTACAAGGCGCTGTGCGCGGCCTTTGCCGAAGGCAACCGCGAAAAGTTCCGTGCCATTGTCCTGTTTAACAGCTGACCAACCGGGGCCGGGACATCGGCCCCAATTTTGAAGGCGGTGACATATGATTACACTCATTCCGCGTGAGCGGGTAAAAAAGATCGACCTGTATGTTAATCAGGACAGAAAGACCATGACCGCGATCCAGCAGGAGACCGGCTGCACCTACATCCTCAACGGCGGTCTTTACGACATGGCCAAGTTCCAGGCCATCAACCATTTGACCGTGGACGGCAAGGTGCTGTCGGCCAACGGCAACCCCTACGGCTACGGCATCAAAGGAACCACTATGACGTTCTCCTACGGTAACAACGTCAAGGCTCCGGATTTTTTGGGGGCGTATCCCGTCCTGGTGCGGGACGGCAAAGCCACCGGCGCGGCGGCTCCTGTGGGCCTGGAGGGGTACCGGCCCCGGTCGGCGGTGGGTATCACCAAGGATGGTGACGTGGTATTGCTGTGCGAGCAGGCCAACCGCTCTCTGGATGGCATCGCCCAGGAGTTGGTAGAGATGGGCTGCGAGACGGCCATCAATCTGGACGGCGGCGGCTCTGCTCAGTGCATCTTTGACGGCGAGGCCCTCAAGGCATCCCGCATTGTCCATAACTATCTGCTGATCTGGTGCGACGATGCACCGGACAAGCCCACCGACGACGAAAAGGAGGAATGCGACATGCTGAACGTGCTTTTGATTGCCGGTCATGGTGCCGGTGATCCGGGCGCTGTGTCTAACGGCATCCAGGAGGCCGACGAAACACGGGCTATTGTGTCCAATCTGGACACCCAGCTGGCAGGTATCTGCAACGTGGACATTTATCCCACGGAGTGCAATGCCTACAAGGACCTCAAGGCCGGTACCGTGGCGGTCAAGTGGAGCGACTACGACTACGTTCTGGAGGTGCATTTCAACGCCTCAAAAGCCAGCGAGCCGGACAGCAAAACCAAGGGCGTTGAGTGCTACGTCACCACGTCCGAGGGTGGCATCTCTGTCGAGGAGGCTATCTGCAAAAATATTGCGTCCCTGGGCCTGACCAATCGCGGCGTCAAGCGCAAGAACTATGATGTCATCCAGGCGGCCCGGTCGGCGGGCGTCAGCTCCGCGCTGTTGGAGGTCTGTTTCCTGGATGATCCGGACGATATGCGGGTGTACAGCGCCAATAAAACCGCCGTGGCCACGGCCATCGCTGCCGGTATCGTCTCCGGCTTCGGCATCCAGGCCCAGCCCCCTGCGCCGGAGCCGACACAGCCCTGGTATCAGGAGGCAATGGATTGGGCCAAGGAGTACGGGTTGATGGACGGGACCCGTCCCCTGGACAATGTGACTCGGGCGGAACTGGCCACGGCATTGTGGCGGTTTTATAATCTGATTAAGGAGGGCTGATGTATGACACA
>DVJJ01000013.1 GCA_018716875.1 Candidatus Avoscillospira avistercoris | reverse complement strand
TTTCTTATCTTTGACCACAGTATATCAGATATGCGTCGGCGCTTCTGTGATAAAATCACCAAAGGCGCAGTCCAACAGGAGATATTTACAAACCACCAGCCAGGGAGTACAATACCACTATGGAAGCCGATTGGCTTTAGAAAGGAAGAACGCCATATGATGAAAAAACTAGTTTCCCTGTTTTGTGCCCTGTCCATGGCAGCAACCATGCTGACCGGCTGCGGCCAACCGGCGGCGGAGACGCCGGAAGCGCCGGAACAGGAGCAGACTGCGACAACAGAGCCGGAAACCGTGGAAACGCCGGAGGAACCGGAGACACCGGAAGTACCTGCGGAAACCGATTCGGTGCCCATTCGTGTCGCTGCACTGAAAGGACCCACGGCCATGGGTATGGTCCAGATGATGGACGCAGCCGACAAAGGCGAACTGGAGGGCTGTGATTATACGTTTTCCATTGAGGCTTCGGCGGATCTGGTGACTCCGCTGCTGGCCAAAGGTGAGGTGGATCTGGCGGCGGTGCCTGCCAATCTGGCATCGGTCCTCTATAATAATATGGACGGCGGCGTGGAGGTGCTGGCCATCAATACACTGGGCGTCCTCTATATGGTGGAGAGTGGCGATACCATTTCCACGGTGGAAGATCTGCGGGGCAAAACCATCTATGCCAGCGGCAAAGACAACACGCCGGAATATGCCCTCAATTATGTTCTGGAGCAAAACGGCATCGACCCCACCACCGATGTGACCATTGAGTGGAAGAGTGAGCACAGCGAGTGTCTGGCGGCCCTGCTGGCCCAGGAGAATGCCGTTGCCATGCTGCCCCAACCGTTTGTCACCACGGCGCAGATGCAGAGTGATCAAATTCGTGTGGCTCTGGACTTGACAGAGGAGTGGGAGCGCCTGCAAGCGGATAGCGAGATGCCCTCTTCCATGATTACCGGTGTACTCATTGGCCGCCAGGAGTTTGTAGAGTCCCATCCTGACGCGGTGACAGCCTTCCTGGATCACTATCAGACCTCCGTGGACTATGTCAACAACAACGTGGAGGACGCTGCCCAACTGGTGGGACAATATGAGATTGTACCGGCCCAAGTGGCAATTCAAGCCATTCCCGCTTGTAATATCACCCTGATTCGCGGACAGGAATTGCAGGAGAAGCTCTCTGGCTACCTGACGGTGCTGCTGGAGCAGAATCCCAAATCCATCGGCGGCGCTATGCCCGCTGACGATTTCTATTTCCTCGGCTGATGGCAGGGAAGAAGCGGGGAACTCTGCGCCTGTGGGCTGTGATTTTCTGGCTCCTGGTATGGCAGGCGGCAGCAATGGCCATTCACCAGCGAATTTTCCTGGTGTCACCCTGGGAGGTCCTGCTCCGGGTGGGAGAATTGTTGGCAGTCCCGGCTTTTTATGGGGCGGTTCTGTGCTCCACCGGACGGATTGCCGCCGGGTTTCTGCTGGGCGCGGCAGCAGGTGCCGGATTGGCAGCCCTGGCCGTCCGATACCGTCGGGTGGAGGAATTGCTGGCGCCGCTGCTGCTGACGGTGAAATCCATTCCCGTTGCCTCGTTTATCATTCTGGCACTGATCCTCTTTTCCGCCCAATCTCTGGCGGTTCTGATCTCTTTTCTCATTGTATTGCCGGTGGTTTACGGCAGTACCGCCGCTGGTATCCGGGCGGCAGACCGTCAATTGTTGGAGATGGCCCAGGTGTTCGCCATCCCAGCAGGGCGACGGCTGCGGTACATTTACGCGCCCCAGGTAGCGCCGTATTTCCAGTCTGCGTGTGCCACTGCTGTGGGCCTTGCCTGGAAATCTGGTATGGCTGCGGAAGTTATCGGAATGCCTGACGGGTCCATCGGTGCGCAGCTGTATCAGGCTAAAGTGTATCTGGATACGCGGGACCTTTTTGCTTGGACCGTAGTCATTGTGCTGCTGAGCGTGGGGTGTGAACGGTTGTTCCAAATATTGCTGCGCCTGCTGTTCCGGGCGCTGGAAAGGATGTGACCCATGGAGGATATCATCATCCGGGAGGTGTACCGCTCCTTTGGAGAAAAGGAAGTCCTCCACGGCTTTTCGGCCAGATTGCAGGCCGGAACCATCACAGGGCTGATGGCACCGTCCGGATCCGGCAAGACGACGCTGCTGCGGATTCTCATGGGCCTGGATCGGCCTCAGCGAGGGGAGATCACAGGGCTGGACGGCTTGCGGGTCAGTGCGGTCTTTCAGGAAGACCGGCTGTGTGAAAACCTCAATGCGGCGGCCAATATCCGCCTGGTGACGCCCACCCTGACGCTGGAAACGGTAGAAGCGTCTTTACAAGCAGTGGGCCTGGGAGACAGCAGCCGTCAGCCGGTCCGGGAATTGTCCGGCGGACAGAAACGGCGGGTAGCCATATTGCGGGCGCTGCTGGCACAGTATGATTTGCTTTTGCTGGACGAGCCGTTCCGGGGATTGGATGCTGCCACGAAACAAGTGGTTTTGACGGATACGCTGACACGCTGCGCCGGGCAAACGGTGCTGCTGGTGACCCATGACCCGGAGGAATTGGACGCCATGGGCGTAACAAACCGGCTTTCACTGTGATCAAACTGGTCAAATAAATTGTTTCGAGAAATGGAATGGGGCACCCCGGCATTGCGCCGGGATGCCCCATTGCTGTGTGACTGCTCAGCGAACGATGCGGCAGCCGCAGTTGTTGTTGGAATTGGAGTTATTGCTGTTGCCGCAGCCGCAGTCATCGTTGACGCCGGCCAAGGCGGCACACTCGCTGTCGCCGCAGGCAGGGAAGAAGGAAGAGACGGGAAATTTGATCTTGCTGAACATATCGCAGGGGCTCTCGTCGGCGCCGGAACCGGTGGCAGCGCAGTCCTTGGTGGGGATGCAATAGCTGTAGCTGGGAATCCGCAGCTGGGTATCGCGCTCCATGCGAATGATGGAGAACTGACCGATGGTGACATACAGGCGGCGGCTCTCACCGTTGAGGACCAGCTCACCGTCAAAGCAGCCGCAGATAAAGCTGGGCAGCTCCAGGCAGGTGTTGTCGTTGCAGCGGCAGTTGCAGACATCCACTACCTTGCTGGCGAGGATCATGGGATCGATGACCTCCACCAGGGCGTCGGGCGTTGCGGTCTGCATGAGACGCTGACGGTCGAAGCCGTCCATAACGGCCTTGCTGCTGAAGGTCCGGGCGGTGCCTTCACCGCCGCAGAGAATGACCCGCTTGGAGAACACGGACAGGCCGCAGATGGTGCAGGGACGAGTGCCGCAGACGATGGCATCCACCAGAATGCGGTAATAATAAGTAATGTCCACCGTATAGTGCCCCGTGTTGAACTGGGCCGGCTCCACATCGAGGGAGACATACAACAGCTCGGCACTGCGGGCCTTGACATTGGTGGCTTGCTCCAGAATGGCCTGGGAATCCTGGGTCAGGAACACCCGCAGATCCTCAATGCAGTCCTTATCGATGCAGGAGTCACAGATTTTTTTGGTGTGGATGCAAACGGCCTCACGGATGCCGCCCAGGTCGTTGACTGCACCCACCTGGCATTTCTCAGACATAGGGGATACCTCCTAATGGGATTTTTTGATAGGCAAGCGCCTTCATGATCAGTGTATGCCCCAGTCTAAAATGTGTGAAAATGGCATATGCCACCTTGACTTTCTTTGCCACAGGGACTACAATCAAAAAGAAATTTACAATGCCTTCGGGCGTAAAAGGAGCGCATCAATATGAGTGAAGCATGTTCCGGCAATTGCTCTTCCTGCAGCAGTTCCGACTGCGGCAGCCGTACCAAGGAGAGCCTGCTGGCCCCGGCCAACCCCGGTTCCCATGTCAAGAAAGTAATTGCCGTTGTGTCCGGCAAGGGCGGTGTGGGTAAATCCACCGTTACTTCCATGCTGGCCTGTGCCATGGCAAAACAGGGCCACAGCACGGCCATTCTCGACGCTGATATTACGGGCCCGTCCATTCCTAAAGCATTCGGCGTCAATGAGTGCCGGGAAGCTACGGAAGCTGGCATTGTTCCCGCTATCAGCAAGGAGGGCATCCAGGTGATGTCCATCAATCTGCTGTTGGATGACGAAACAGCCCCGGTTCTGTGGCGTGGTCCTGTTCTGGCCGGTGCGGTTAAGCAGTTCTGGACCGATGTCATTTGGGGCGATGTGGACTATCTGTTTGTGGACATGCCTCCCGGAACGGGCGACGTGCCTTTGACGGTATTCCAGTCCTTACCCATCGACGGCATCATTGTGGTGGCAACGCCGCAGGATCTGGTGTCCATGATTGTGGCCAAGGCGGTCAATATGGCACGCATGATGGAAATCCCTGTTCTGGGATTTGTGGAGAACTACAGCTACTACCAGTGTCCCGACTGCGGTAAGAAGACGGAGGTCTTCGGCAAGAGCCATCTGGATGCCATGTCTCAGCAGTATAATATTCCCATTCTGGCCCGGCTACCCATCGATCCCACGGTGGCGCAAATGGCCGATATGGGCTGTATCGAGCAGGTCGATCTGGCGGCTATCGAGCCCGCCGCCCAGGCATTGACTAAGGAATAAAGAAGGGCCTGCTTCAAAAACAAAATTTTCAAAATACACTCAGATAAAAATTACCGTGAAACTCAGCAATGAAGTTTCACGGTAAT
>DVJJ01000160.1 GCA_018716875.1 Candidatus Avoscillospira avistercoris | reverse complement strand
CAGGCGGCTGCCCGCCATACTCTCCGGCAGCATTCCGAAGAAATTGCCCACGCCCATAGACGGCTCCAAAATGTTGCCGGCACGGAAGCCCATCTTCTCCACGGCCTCATAGATGGCACGGATGACGGTAGGGCTGGTGTAGTGAGCATTCAAGGTGGAGGCTCTGGCCGCAGCGTATTCCTCCGGCGTCAGCAGCTCCTTCAGTTCCGAAAACTCGGCAGCCCACGCAGATTTGTCCGGGTCAAAGGCATCTGCCAGACCACCCCAGCCAACATAGCGGGACAATACCTCCTGCTGCTCCGGCGTGGCCTGCCCGGTGGTCTCCTCCAGATGCTTCAGCAGCTTGATCGCCGCGACATTGGCCTGGTACTTGGCCTTGGGGCCGCCCTCGCCCAGATGGTCGTCACTGATATGGAAATTCTGGGCGTTGCGGCGCAGGTTGTCTTTGTACTCTTGGTAGGCCGCCTGCTCAGCCGCCCTCTGGTTGGGAAAGGTCTGCCAATCGCCGTTGATCGGGATGGCGACCGGGTGTTCCGGCTTCTCGCCCGGCTCTGCGTCCGGGGCGGGGGTCGGTTCGGGCGGCGTGGGTTCCGGCCGGTCAACGTGCAGCCGTTCCACCACCACGTCATAGGGAAGATGGTTCTGCTCACCGGGATAAACGGTCACAGGCTCAGTGTGAAAGGCCGGTGCCTCAGCTGTCGGTTCCTCGATAGCCTTGGCGGTTTCAGCAAGTTCTTCAACGGTGACAGCGGCTTCAACAGCCGGTTCGGCTCGTTCCTGTCCAAAGCCATCCAGCTGACGGGCGTACATCCCGCGCAGGATGGGTGCGACCTCATCCCAGCGGAAGAACAGCATAGCCAGCCGCTTCTCGTCTGCATCCAGCACTTCCAACTCGATGCCTTCCGTCATGGTGCGGTAGTCGGCGGTGTCGCCGGTCTCCAGCTCCATCGTCTCGATGATGTCGGGATAAGCCCGACTCAACCACTGGGCAATTTCAGCGTTGGACTCGCCGCTGCGCAGCAGCTCGGAAATCTCCGCCTTATCCGGCGCACCGATCAGGCCGTGGGCCAGCACGTCCCGCAAGTCCTGGTCTGCGGTATCAGGGTTGATGGGCAGAAACTCGGTGATGGCCTCGTTGCGGGCATCCTCGCGCAGCAGCGTCTCAAACCGTTCCCGACTTTCGGCCCGGAAGATTGGGTAAGCCATGCCGGAAGGAAGAAGCTGTACGGTATCCGCCCGCAGTTCTGTGATCTGGTATTCCTGATTTTCCAGATAGACCGTATCTCCCTCATGGTAGACCGGCGCGGTTGGGTCATAGACCTTTTCCTCCGGGATAGCCTGCTGAATGGCCTCGTATTCTTCATCGGAAACGGTAATGTCGATCTCATGGGTCGGCTCCTCGTTCCCGATGGTGATGGTGTCTCCCTCGCGGGTGACGGGCTGGCCGGACAGGTCAGGCGGCGTAACCTGCGCCTGCGCAGCCTCGTCCGGGTAGTTGCCAAAAATACGCAGGTAGGTCCGCTGTTCTAAATCGTAGACCGCTGCGCCATCGTAGGCAAAGCCGTCCGGCTCCATCGTGCCGTCCACATAGCCCTGAGCGACTTTTTCGGCTTCTTCCCGTGTGGGATATTCCATGCGCTCATCAAAGCCGTTCTCAGAATGGTGATAGACCACCACCTGATACCGGCGGGCATCCTGCTCTTGCCTTTCCGGCTGGCGCTCCTGTTCTGTCAGAAAAGTGCCGTCCGCTATGAGCTGGGCAATCCGTCGCTGCACCTTGGGCCACGGCAATTCCATTTCTACGGAGCTTCCGGCACGGGCGAGCAACAGCTTTGTGCTGTCCCCGCCGCTATATTCGCGGGCCAGCCAGGCAGCGGTATCTTTCTCTCGTGCATGATCTGCCATATAGTGGACCACCGCACGTTTGCTGGCAACGTCCCCATTCCAAGCGCGGATGGCATCGTCGATGTCATCCTGCGAAAGCGGGCGCAGCAGCTCGTGGAGACGCGGATAGGTCTCGTCAATGATTTCTCTGTGCAAGCGTTGGCGGAACTCCGGCGTATAGGAATAGAGCTGGAGCAGCTCCCTGTTGCCGGACGACAAAACAGCGCGGCGGATGGCCGATCTGCCTTCAATCACGGCACTTTCATAATCGCTGTGACCACAGGCGTTGCGGTATCGGGCGTCCTGGGTAACGGCCTCCAAAATGATGGGCTTATATTTCTCATGCAGCTCTCGGAGGGTAGACTTTACCGCCTCCGCCTCATAGTCGCCAGCTTCTGGCTGCGGCTGCTCCTGGGCAAAAAAAGAAGCAGAGGGCGTTTTCACACCCTCTGCTTCATCAATTTTCTGGATTTGTTCCGCTTCGGAGAGGAACAGGTTTAAGCTCAGCTGTTGATAAGTTCCGCCATCAGAATCTCCTCGGCCTGGGCCTTGCAGGTGTTCATCAGGCCCACCCACTGCATCGGGTCGCGGGCTTTCAGCTCCTCCGTCGCGCCCGCCGCCTCGGCCAGCCGGGGCATCATCTGCTCCAGACGGCTGTTCGCGGTCTCGTCGATCTCCTGAAGGTGCGGGTACAGCTTCTCGCTCATCAGCAGCTGGTTGTACAGGATGGGCCGATGCTCCTTCAGGTACGTTTTGCGCATCCTGCCGTACTTGCCCAGGGGCTTCGACGGCTGCTCGCTCAGGCTCAGGTCGGGAATCAGGTAATCTCCGTTCCTCGTGTAAGTCAGGTTGTTCTCCATGTGTGACGCTCCTTTCTGCGAGTTGTTCACGTTCATAGTTCTGGATGGTGACGCCGATCTGCCGCAGCACCTGCTGGTTTACCTGGCTGACCGCTGTGCCCAGCGCCCCGATGGCCGCAGGGGTGTTGAAGTCGAAGATCGGCATGAAATCTTCATGGCCGAAATACTGCTCCGGTTCCAGCCCGCAGCGGGACATGAGGGCATAGGTGATGCTGACGGTGGCGGCGGATTTGAATTGCACCTCGATGTTGTACTCATCGTACTCCTCCAAAAAGGAACCGTCAACGATATAGAGAATGTCCTGCCTGTGTTCGTCCCAGTATTCTTCCGCCAGCTTGGCGGCCACATCGGCCAGCTGCTGGGCCAGGTCGCCGCCGCTCACATCGTAGTTGCGTTCCAGCATCGCCATGACCGGTGCGGTGTGTTCCTCGTTCAGCGTCCACAGCCAGGGGGTGCGGGAATGTTCGCGGGTGCCGGTGTCGGAAATATCAAACACATACCGCAGCCGGGGCCGGTCGCCGGAATCGTCCACCAGCGCGATGCCCTTGGAGCCGCGCCGGACGTAGCGGCCCATGCGGTTGTTCCACAGGTCGTACTCGGCGCAGGCGGTGGCGTCCGGGCGCTGGGCGTAAATCATCATCTGTTCATGGAACGGATATTTGTAGAGCCGGGCGGCGGTGGTGAGAAAGCCCGCCCACTCCTGCCAGCTGCCGGTGAGCTGCCGCGCCACCTGGTCGGCCATCTGCGCATATTGTTCTGCTTTGGTTGGCATGGGGTTCTGTCCTCCTTCCTGGTCTTATATAAAAGCAGGGCGGCACAGTGGCCGCCCTGCGGGTCAAAACGGGGTGTTACTCGTCAAAATCCGGGTACAGCTCCAGCTCATCAAACTCGGCGTCAGTCATGGCGCGCAGCTTGGCGAGGGTACTGTCAGTCAGAGCCAGCAGCTCGGTCTCGTCCGGCGAAAGTTCGCCGCGCATCTCGGTCAGGGCCTCGATGGCCCCCTTGGCGGGTGCCGGGGTTGTAGATACACAGCAGGTTGGTTTCCTCAAAAGTCAAAGCGTTCATATCAAAGCTCCCTTTCCGCGCTCTTTTTGGGCGCTGATTTTTTGTGTTCGGTTTTGGGCTGGCTTTTCAGCTGCTCCACAACGGACTTCTTCTTATCCCGGTCCTCCCGGTGAGCGGCGGCAGCCAGGTCCATCAGCGAAATAGGCTGGCCGTTGCGGGCCTGCTGTTCCAGCTGGGCCACCGTCGGTTCCTTGGAACCGTTGTTGAGAATTCCGTCGATCATGCCGTAGTCATCCTCCACGGCCATCTCTGCATTTTTCAGCGGATTGTCCGGCAGGAAGCCTGGCACCTCGGCAAAGCCGAAGCTGTCGCAGTAGTGACAGGATACCTTGCCGTCCCGTTTGATGGCAACAATGTCGCTGACACTCATGGACGGGTGGCGATAGTCGGCGGGGTGTTCGTTATTGAAGCGGTATTCAAGATTGTCCAGTACGCTGCCTTTCAGGTCGCCAGGGGCCAGCGGCGCGGTGTAGACCAGATCATAGTTGTCACGCTGCACCGTGCGCCCAATGGACTTGATCCACTCCAGCCCCTCATAGCGGATGTCCCGCAGCTCGTCGGTGTGCTTCACCTGGTAGATGGCAAAGCAGTCGCCCTTGTGGTCGAGGAAAGCCTGCTCTCGTTCCTGCTGGTGGTCCATGCGCGCCTTGACCTGGGCATCGAAAACCGGGCTTTCCTCCCATTCCTCGCGGGTGACGGCAAAGATACCGTCGTGGGCGTCCAGATCGTCAGTGTCAAAGGCCATCGCCGGGTTCTCGCCCTGCTGAACCATGTAAACGGTCAGGTCCTGCGCCATCAGCTCATAGGCCCGCTCTTTGGAGAGGGGCAGAAGGTCCCCGTCCAGATAGCCGCATTGTTCCAGATCGTCCTGGGTCAGCGAGGGGTCGGGCATAGGGTATTCGTCCAGGTGCTGTTCCGGGGCGTCCGGCAGCATGGTAGTTTCCGGCGTGGTGGCTTGGGCCGCTGTCTGCATCTGCTGAACAGCCGCCTCCTGCAAAGTTTCGATCATGTTCAGTGGCGCATACTGAATGGTCTGGCCGCCCATGTCGTGTATCTCACAGATTTTCAGAGCGACGGTGGACAGAGGAAGCTCCGGGGCGTCCAGCTGGCCGCCGTCCAACTGCTTCCTGGTGGCGGCATCGTAGAGTGTGTAGTCCCAGCCGGTGTCGCAGGACTGAACATGAAGATAGGTGGCTTCATCAACCAGCAACAGGGCCTCCTGGGCTTCGGTGCTGGGGGAAGGTGTGTCGGGCATTTCTTCTGCGGGCTGCTGCGGCACCGCCTGTTCCGGCTGAGCGGTCAGGTCAATACCGCGCTCTTTACAAATTTCCTTATAGTGGCGGTCAATGTCCACAATCAATTCCCCAGCCGCCTTGTTGATGGTCTCCAGACTGGCCCGCAGCTCCGGCAGCGTCTTGTCCTGGCTCCAGGTGGCGATATAGCCAAAGCTGTTGTCGGCAGTCTGGATGCCGTAATACTGGCAGACGGCGTAGGAAATGCTCTCGGCCTCCACCTCCTCGGTGTTGCGGTTCTTGACAGCCTGTTTCACCGCCGTCAGATCTTTCTCCACCTCCAGTCGCCACTCAAACTGATTTTCGTCCACATAGCGCCAGTCATCCTCGGCGGCGGCCTGTTCCGCCTCTGCTTCGGTGGCGAAGTCCAGGCGATAATCGTGCTTGACACCGCCCCCACTCACCATCACGATTTTCCAGGTCGGCTCCGCCTCATACTTTTTGGGGTCGTGCAGCTTGCTGTGGGCGATCTCATGGACGGCGGCGGAAACGGTCTGTACCTCGCTCATGCCCTCCCGGATGGCGATGCGCTGCCGGTCCGGCGAGAAATATCCATCCATGTTGGTAGCCATCGGCTCCACAGAGAGCGGCACCGGCGCGGACCGGCGCAGCGCTTCCATGAAAATCTCGTAGTTCTGGACGCTCCCGGACAGGGAGGACGCCAGCTCCGGCAGGGGCTTGCCGTCCGTCTGGCTCACATCGAACACCTTGACCGGGCGGAACATGGGAATCTCAACTTCCCGTTCCTCCATGATGACCTTGCCATCCTGATCCAGCATAGGTGCCTTGGTGTCCGGGTCCAGCTTCTGTTCCTCGATCTTTTTCTTGAACGGAGTGGGCGCGATGATGGTGATACCGTGTTCACCGCGCTTCACATGGCGCTCAAACTGATTTTTCCACTTGTTGTACCCGGCCACCAGCGTGGCGTCCGGCTTCTGCATATAGATGAGCATGGTGTTGTTGACAGAGTAGCGGTGGAACCGGGACATCACGGACAGGTAGCGCATATACTTTTCGCTCTCGAACAGCTCTTTAATGCCCTGCTCGATGCCTGCCGTGATCTGTTGCAGCCGTTCCCGGTTGGTGGGTTTGTCAGCCATGAGGTTCACTCTCCTTTCTATGGCCGAAAGTTCAGTGGTGTGTTCTGCGATCCACTGGTCCTGTTCCTCGGTACTGCTGTCGAGAAAAGTGTCCAGCAGATAGCCCATGTACTCTTTTTTCTGAACAGCCTCCAAAAAGCGCAGGTGCGGGTCCTCGTCCGGCGTCCTGGGGGAATAGTCGGCCTCCCATTTTCGGAGCAAGTGGTAGTAGTCCGTCAGGACGCGCCAGCCGTGTTCCCGTTTTTCTTTCCGCACCTGCGCCTCGGATTTTTGCCGGACATAGCTTCGCCGGGGCGGGGCCTTGCTGTCATAGGAAAGGCCAAAATCCTGGGCCAGCTTCTCGGCGGCCTCCTTGGGGGACAGGTCATAGAGACGGGCGGTGAAGTCGATCACGTCGCCGGTGGCCCCGCAGCCAAAGCAGTAGAAGTAGTCCTCGTTCAGCTTCAGGCTGGGGTGCCGGTCATCGTGGAAGGGGCAGCAGGCCATGCCGCCGCGCCCCACCGCGATGCCGTACATTTCAGCCGCTTCCCGAACGGCGACGGACTGTTTTACGACTTCAAATACGCTCTCGCCCATGCTCACTTACCGCCCGCTTTGGGGATGGGCGGCCTGTACCCGGCAGCCTTGGCCCGTTCGCTGGCGGCCTTGCGGCGCTCGGCGCTGTACGGCTCCCGCACCGACACGCAGCGTTTGGGCACCGTAAAGGTCTGACGGTCTTTTTTTACGATCTGGTCCGGGTACTTCTCCGCCAGCCGACGCAGCTTTTCCAGCAGCTTGAGGTCGTGGGTGTAGACCTCGGCGGTGGCCTCGGCCTGGTTGTAGAGGATAATGGTTTCCTGT
>DVJJ01000159.1 GCA_018716875.1 Candidatus Avoscillospira avistercoris | reverse complement strand
CTGTTTGGCTAATTTAATTTAAAAAAATTTTTAATAAAATTTATTATTGACTTTAATAATATTAAAAATTATAATAAAAAACAAGGGGGGTGCAGCAATGCAGCTTTTACCGGAATGGCTTCACAATCTGGAACAGGAAGATGTCACTTTTATGAAAAATTTTGTGCTGGCATCTGGCTCCTTGAAAGAGGTGGCGGCGCGGTATGGCGTTACCTATCCAACGGTTCGCCTGCGGCTGGATCGACTGATTCAGAAGATCCGGGTGGGGGAGACGGCGGACGCTGACCCATATATTGGTCTGATCAAGCGCATGGCGATGGAAGAACGACTGGACTTTGATGCCGCCAAGATTCTGATTGAAGAATATAAAAAGCAAAAGGATTGATGCCTGTCGTTTCCTGTGGTAAAATGAACAGATAAGAAGCGTTTGGAGTGTTAGATTATATGGAGTTTATTACCCGGTCTCCCCAGGAGACAGAACGGCTGGGAGCAGCTCTGGCTCGGTATCTGCTGCCAGGTGATGTGCTGGCCTATACTGGTGACTTGGGCGCTGGCAAAACGGCGTTTACCCGGGGACTGGCGGCTGGTCTCGGCATCACAGACCGCGTTACCAGCCCAACATATACGGTGGTCAACGAATATTTGAACGGCCGGTTGCCGCTGTTCCATTTCGATATGTATCGGCTGCACTCGGCAGACGAATTGTTCGACATCGGATGGGAGGACTACCTGACCCGTGGCGGCGTCTGCGCTGTGGAGTGGAGCGAAAATGTGGAGGATGCGCTGGAAGACCCCATTCGTGTGGAGCTGCGCAAGGTGGATGATGACCCGGAACAACGTGTGATTTCCATTGAAGGAGGGCAGCGGTTTGCGGATCTTAGCATTTGAAACCTCAGCAAAGGCGGCGTCGGTGGCACTGCTGAACGATGGCGTCCTGCTGGCCGAATATTATCAAAACAGCGGCCAGACTCACAGTCGTACCGTCATGAAAATGGCGGAGGATTTACTGTGCAACTGTGATTTAACTGTGGCACAGGTGGATGCTGTGGCTGTGGCAGCCGGCCCCGGAAGTTTTACCGGCGTTCGCATTGGTGTGGCGGCGGCTAAGGGCTTCGCTTGGGGGCGGCAGCTGCCCTGCTGTGGCGTTTCCACATTGGAAGCCATGGCATGGTCCAGCGGACTGGCAGATGGCGTTGTGGTTCCGGCTATGGATGCACGCCGCAGTCAGGTATACACGGCCATATTCCGAATGGAGCAGGGCGTACCCCAACGACTTATGGAGGACAGCGCTATCTCCATGGAAGAATTGTGCAAAAAGCTGCAAGCTGTGGAAGGACGAAAAATTTTAGTTGGAGATGGTGCACAGCTGTGCTATAATACCATCGGAAAGCAGCTGCCGGATCTTTGCCTGATGCCGGAGCACTTGCGTCACCAACGGGCATCCGGCGTCGCTTTGGCCGCACAGCGGCGGCTGGAGCAGGGAATTGCCTGTGATGGCGCCTCGATGACGCCTTCCTATCTGCGCCTGAGTCAGGCGGAACGGGAACGGCTGGAACGTTTACAATCGACGAGAGGAGACCAATAACCATGGGAACTGTTCACGTTTTGGATCATCCCCTGATCCAGCATAAGCTGGCGATTCTGCGCGACAAGCGCACCGGTGTCAAAGAATTCCGGGAGATCGTCGGCGAAATTGCTGCCCTGATGTGCTATGAAGCTACGCGTAATCTGCCCACCGAAGAGGTGGAGGTGGAGACGCCGGTGGCTGTGGCCAAGGTGCGCGTTCTGGCCGGTAAGAAGCTGGCCATTGTCCCCATTCTGCGGGCTGGTTTGGGCATGGTGGACACCATCATTGACCTGATTCCTTCGGCCAAGGTTGGACATATCGGCCTGTTCCGGGACCCGGAGACCCATGAACCTGTGGAGTATTACTGCAAGATGCCGCCTGATATTGCAGAACGTCAGGTTTTTGTGGTGGACCCCATGCTGGCCACCGGCGGCAGCGCTGCTGCGGCGATTGCGCTTTTGAAGAAAAAGTACGGCTGCAAAAACATTACGCTGATGGATATTCTGGCTGCGCCGGAGGGCGTGGAGACTGTGCAGAAGGATCATCCCGACGTGGATATTTTCTTGGCTGCGCTGGATGAACGACTGAATGAACACGCCTATATCGTCCCTGGATTGGGCGATGCCGGCGACCGGATTTTCGGCACCAAATAACCTGCGGAGACACGGCACTTTTGACAAAGCGCCGTGTCTTTTGTGAAAATATATGAGAATCTGTCCCGTGGAACGGCGAAATTGCGTAGTTCTTCGCCTTGACACCGGGATAAGCTATCCGTTATAATTATATTGGAACAAATTGTTCTGATATTTCTGTTTTGCAACTATGTTGAGGCCTATCAGACAGGCCTTTCCATGAGTTAATAAGACTGAAAGGAAGATTACCATGATCTACTCGGCAGAAGTACAGCATATGTGCCCCGTTGCCAAGGGCGCATACCATGGTCCCGCTCCCATTCCCGAAGAGGGCAAGTGGGTGCAGGCAAAGGAAATCAGTGACATCAGCGGCTTTACCCACGGTGTGGGCTGGTGTGCTCCCCAGCAGGGCGCATGTAAGCTGACCCTGAACGTCAAGAACGGTGTTATCGAAGAGGCCCTGGTGGAGACTCTGGGCTGCTCCGGCATGACCCATTCCGCCGCTATGGCTTCCGAGATCCTCATCGGCAAGACCATTCTGGAGGCTCTGAACACCGACCTGGTTTGCGATGCCATCAACACCGCCATGCGCGAGCTGTTCCTGCAGATCGTTTACGGCCGTACCCAGTCCGCTTTCTCTGAGGATGGTCTGGCTGTCGGCGCTTCCCTGGAGGACCTGGGCAAAGGTCTGCGCTCTCAGGTTGGCACCATGTTTGCCACCAAGGAGAAGGGCCCCCGTTATCTGGAAATGGCCGAGGGCTATTGCACCCGCGTTGCTCTGAACAAGGACAACGAGATCATCGGCTATGAGTTCATCAACCTGGGCAAGATGATGGACGCCATCAAGGGCGGTATGGATGCCAACGAGGCCATGGAGAAGGCTAAGGGCCACTATGGTCAGTTTGAGAACGCTGCCAAGTACATCGATCCGCGTCACGAATAAGAGGGGAGGACAACGAAAATGGCTCTGTTTGAAAGCTACGAGAGAAGAATCAACAAGATCAACGGTGTCCTCGCCAACTACGGTATCAAGGATATCGAGGAGTGCCGCACCATTTGCCAGGAGAAGGGCTTCGATCCCTACGAGATCGTCAAGGGCATTCAGCCCATCTGCTTTGAGAACGCCGCCTGGGCTTACTGCATGGGCTCCGCTATCGCTCTGAAGAAGGGTGTCAAGACTGCTGCTGAGGCTGCCAAAGCCATCGGTGAGGGCCTGCAGGCTTTCTGCATCGACGGCTCTGTTGCTGAGGACCGCAAGGTTGGTATTGGCCACGGCAACCTGGGCGCCATGTTGCTGAGCGACGAGTCCAAGTGTTTTGCCTTCCTGGCTGGTCATGAGTCCTTCGCTGCTGCTGAGGGCGCCATCGGTATCGTTAAGAACGCTAATAAGGCCCGTAAAGAGCCCCTGCGCGTCATTCTGAACGGCCTGGGTAAGGATGCTGCTCAGATCATTTCCCGTATCAACGGCTTTACCTACGTCCAGACCCAGTTCGACTATGCCACCGGCAAGGTCAACATTGTCAAGGAGATCCGTTACTCTGAGGGCGAGCGTGCAAACGTTCGTTGCTACGGTGCTGACGATGTCCGTGAGGGCGTGGCCATCATGCATCTGGAGGGTGTGGATGTCTCCATCACCGGTAACTCCACCAACCCCACCCGTTTCCAGCATCCTGTTGCCGGCACCTACAAGAAGGAGTGCATTGAGCAGGGCAAGAAGTACTTCTCTGTTGCCTCCGGCGGTGGCACCGGCCGTACGCTGCACCCCGACAACATGGCCGCTGGTCCTGCTTCCTACGGCATGACTGACACCATGGGCCGTATGCACAGCGATGCTCAGTTTGCTGGTTCTTCCTCCGTGCCCGCTCACGTTGAGATGATGGGCTTCCTGGGCGCTGGTAACAACCCCATGGTTGGTATGACTGTGGCTTGCGCTGTTGCGGTTGCTGAAAGCCTGAAGTAATCTCTTTTGCGTTTTTGTGCCAGATCCTTGGGGGTCTGGCACTTTTTATTGTGCTTATAAAACCGCCGCCGTTCCTTAAAAAAGGAGCGGCGG
>DVJJ01000158.1 GCA_018716875.1 Candidatus Avoscillospira avistercoris | reverse complement strand
TAAAAGTGAGGGTATCCCCATCCATGATTTTCAGAAGTTCATTCTGGATTTTACGGGCATGAGGTGTAGTATAATGGGAAAAAACCAGGAAAATGATTGTAATTGAAAGTTGCTGTATAATCTTTGATATCGAGACGCATTTTAGGATGAAACACAGCAATTACATGCTTTTTTGTTGCAGTAATTGCGCATGGGAAAGAATAGGGCCGCCATGTTTCAACTTGGAACTTTATCAAAATTTAACGACTTTTTAACACCGCTTTCCCAACGGCGGGCGCCGTGCGTCTATTTTGTACGGGTGGAAGGATTTACAGAGGACCTGCCCGACGGCGTCAAAGGGTTTTATCAGGAAGCCCGGCAGAACGGTGTCATCGTCGATGGGCGCATTCCCAATCCCACGCCGGAAAACCTCGCGTATTTCCAGGAGATGCTGGGGAGCGGATTTCAGCGGAACCGTCCGTTTATGGACGACCAGCTGCGCCGGTGGCTGCCCCGGCTGTCTCCGGCCCAGCGGGGGAACATTGTGGCGTCCATAGACGCCATGCTGGAGTCCCTGGCCCGTCAGGGCAAAAACGAGAATATGCTCCACAATGCCTATGTCAAATACCTCTGCTGGCTGTACTTTAAATTTGAACGGATTTTAGCGGCGCTGGGCCAGGACCGGCTGCCCAAAATCCTCTATGATGGCGCGGTGAGCGCCTACGAATTGCAGCTGTTGACCATTCTGGCCGGAGCCGGGGCGGATATTCTGATGGTTTGCCGGGACGGGGCGCAGTACCGCCAGGCAGACCCCGCGGACCAGTGCTCCACCCGGCTGACGCAGACCAATCCCGCCCCATTTCCCGATTGGTTTACGCTGAAATGGGTGCAGAAGGAATTGGAGCAGGAGTGGAACCGCCAGCGGTTGTATGGCACGCTGCCCACGCTCCAGCCGTGTACCAACGCCTGGATGCGGTCGCCCGCTCTGCGGGAGGTGCTGACGGCGCCGCCGGCCCGGGGAGAGGACTCCCATCTCTTTTACAACGCCTTTCTCTTGCAGCATGGTGTGGAGGACCGGCTGCTGTTTTCCAATGATCTCTTTGGGTTCTATCAGGAATTGGAGCGGTCAGAACGCCCCATCTGCCTGGTGGACCAGGCCATCCCGGCCCCCACGCCGGAGGAGATTGCCGCCATCCGGCGGCAGAATTATACGACGCTGGACCAGATGATTCTGGGCCTTTCCCAGAACCTCCGCTATCCGGCCCAGGCGGAATTGCAACAGCTTATGGTCAAGGGCTTTGTGGACCTGCTCCTGGAGGAGGGAAAGGCCCCGGACGGGTCTCTGCTGAAGCTGACCAACCGGGCGGTGTATCTGTTGGTCTGGCTGAAACGGTATCAACAGACGTTGTTCCCCGCGTGGACGCCGGGACAGGTGCCGGTATTCCTGCTGTTCGGCAACTGCGGCAGCCGGAATGAAGCGCTGTTTCTCCGATTGCTGGCCCGGCTGCCGGTGGATGTGCTGGTGCTGGTGCCCAACCGGGCCGCGGTGCCGGTGCTGGAGGACCCGGCTCTGCTGCGGCTGACCTATGATGACTCCCTGCCCATGGAGACGTTCCCCACGGCCTCCTCCCAGCGGCGGGTGGCAACCGCCGCCTATCAGGCGGAGCGGGACCTGGATTCCATCATGTACCAGGACTCCGGCATGTACCGCAATCAGCAGTACGCCAGAGCAGAGGCTGTCACCCTACAGACCATGTACGAGGAAATCGCCCTGCTGTGGGACCAGGAACTCAAGTACCGCCCCTCCTTTTCGGTGTCCGGCGACCGGGTAACGGTGCCGGTGCTGCTGGAAAAGGTGTGCGGCGTCAAGGACGGAGACGTCCGGCGGTATTGGAGCGAGATCAAAAAGCTCCTGACCCCCGATACGGTTTTGGTGAACCGGCTCCCGTGGCTGTCGCCCACCGATGAAAACCCCATCAAACCCTATGTGACCCAATTCCTGAAAAACGGCAAGCTGCTGCGGGACAAAATCCGGAACCACAAATCGTATCCCTATGGGATTCTGCGGAAGGAAATGCAGGAGTTCCTGCTGGATCAGGTACAGTGTTTATTGGACCAAAAGATTATCGCCGGTACCTGGCAGAACGGAACCGAATATACGGTGCTCTCCACAGCGCTGAACCTGCCCAAGCCGGTCTTGCGCATGGTGCAGAAGTTCGACTTTACCAAAAAGAACCCCAAGCTCCTGCTGATCAATCCCACGGAGCAGGTGTTGAATCTGGGAGAAAGTATTGTGGTGGCGCTGCTGAACCGCATGGGCTTCGATGTGCTGCTGTTTATCCCCACAGGTTTTGAGTGCGTGGAAAAATTTTTCCCGCCGGACTATATCCATGAGCAGCAGATTGGCGAATACGTCTATGATTTGACGGTGCCCAATTTTGCCGCTGTTTCCACCCAGCAACCGAGTATCAACCCCTTGAGAAAACTGTTTGGAAGGTGAGGATTCTATGGCATTGGATTTCAACAGACCCGCAGCGTCCGGTTCCGCAGCGGAACCCACAGCTGTACCGGCTGTGCAGGAAGAGACGTACCAGAAATACGACATTGTGGCCGACCGGCAGCAGATGAACCAACAGCTGACCAATTCGCCGGAGGTGGACCGTCTGGCCAGCCAGATTGAGGTTTACAATCTGGAAACCATTGTCTCCTTCGGCGCCGAGGCGGCGGAGGAGATCTCCAAGTGCTCCGACGTGGTCCTAAACAGTATGAACCTGTCCCAGCTGGACGAGTCCAGCGCCATGCTGACCACTCTGGCCAAGATTATGGACAAGTTCGATATTGAGGAGATCAAGGAAAACCCCGGCTTTCTCAATAAGCTCTTCGGCAACCTCCGCAAGCAGCTGGACAAGATTCTGGCCAAATACCACACCATGGGTGAGGAAGTGGATAAGATCTATGTGCAGCTCAAGCAGTATGAATCGGAGATCAAGCAGTCCAATCGGAAGCTGGAGGATATGTTCCAGGCCAATGTGACCTATTACCATGAGTTGGTGAAATACATTCTGGCCGGTGAGCAGGGCTGCCGGGAAATCGAGGCGTATATTGCCCAGCGCCAGGCCGACATGGAGGCCAGCGGTGACAACTCCATTCAGTTTGAACTGACCTCGCTGAATCAGGCGTTGATGATGCTGGAGCAGCGGACCCAGGATTTGCGCACGGCGGAAAATGTGGCCATGCAGGCCATTCCCATGATCAAAACCATGCAGTTCAGCAATATGAACCTGGTGCGCAAGATCAATTCGGCGTTTATCATCACCCTGCCTGTGTTCAAACAGGCGTTGACCCAGGCCATCATGCTCAAGCGCCAGCGGATTCAGGCCGAGGCTATGGCGGCACTGGATGAAAGAACCAATGAAATGCTCATCCGCAACGCCCAGAATACGGCGGAGCAGGCGAAGATGACGGCCCGGCTGGCCTCCGGCAGCTCCATTAAAATCGAGACGCTGGAAAAGACGTGGCAGACCATCGTCTCCGGCATCAACGAGACCAATCAGATTCAGGAGAACGCCCGCAAGCAGCGGATGGAGGACCAGAGACGGCTGGAAACCATCAAAGCCGATTTCAACAGACGCTATCACATGCCCAATCAGCACTGAGTGCAGTTTGATAGAAATTGTGTGCAAATCATCAGGAGGAGGAATTTTACAATGCCCATCAATCTGACAAAGGGACAAAAAGTAGACCTGACCAAGGGAAACCCCAGCTTGACGAAAATCGTCGTGGGTCTGGGCTGGGACGTCAACGCCTTTGACTCCGGCACGGCCTTTGACCTGGACGCTGCGGCGTTTATGGTCGGCGGCAACGGCAAGTGCCCCACGGAAAAGGAATTTGTGTTTTACGGCAACCTGGAGCATGTCAGCGGTTCGGTAAAGCACATGGGCGACAACCTGACCGGCGAGGGCGACGGCGATGACGAGCAGATCGTTGTGGACCTGAGCATGGTGCCCGCCAATGTGGAGCGGATCGCCTTTACGGTTACCATCTACGACGCCGAAAGCCGCCACCAGAACTTCGGCCAGGTGTCGAACGCATACATCCATATTCAAGACCTGGTCGGCGGTGCGGACCTGATCCGCTACGACTTGGGCGAGGACTTCTCCATTGAGACGGCTATTGTCGTCGGTGAACTGTACCGGCACAACGGCGAGTGGAAGTTCAACGCCATCGGCAGCGGCTTCCAGGGCGGCCTTGCAGCCCTGTGCGGCCATTATGGCATCGAAGTGGCATAACGAAGCAACTGTGCAAAACATTTTTACTAGATAGGGAGGAGACAGTATATGCCTGTCAGTCTGAAAAAGGGTCAAAAGGTCAGCTTGACCAAGGATAATCCGGGCCTGTCCAAAGTGGTTGTTGGTCTGGGTTGGGACGTGAATGCCTTTGATACCGGCGGTACGTTCGATCTGGATACGGCGGCGTTTCTGCTGGGGGATTCCGGCAAGACCACCCGCAGCGAGGATTTCATTTTTTACGGCAACCTGAAGCACCCCTCCGGTAGCGTGGAGCATCTGGGCGACAACCTGACCGGTGAGGGCGCCGGTGATGACGAGCAGATCAAGATTGATCTGACCAAGGTGCCCGACAACATTTCCCGCATCGCCTTCACGGTCACCATCTACGAGGCCGAGGAGCGGCGGCAGAATTTCGGACAGGTGAACAACGCCTTTATCCGCATTTTCGACGAGGTTTCCGGCCAGGAATTGCTGCGCTATGACCTGGGCGAGGACTTTTCCATTGAGACGGCGGCTGTCTTCGGTGAGCTGTACAAGCACAACGGCGAGTGGAAGTTCAACGCCATCGGCAGCGGCTACCAGGGCGGTCTGGCCGCGCTGTGTGCCAACTACGGCGTGGACGTGGAGTAAATCAACACAAAACTATGATATGGGGCAGCCTCCGCGGCTGCCCCACCGGCGGGAAGGGACGCCGGAGATACAGATGGAATGAAGGAGGAACCCGTCATGTCAATCAGCTTGCAAAAGGGTCAGAAAGTCAGCCTTTCCAAAGAGGGCCGCGAGGGTTTGAACCGTGTGGTCGTCGGTCTGGGCTGGGATGAGGCCAAGAAGAAGGGCGGCCTGCTGGGCGGCCTGTTCTCCGGCGGCTCCAACCAGAACATCGACTGCGACGCTTCGGCCATTATGCTGCGGGGCGGAAAGCTGCTGGACCGGAATGATATCATCTTTTTCGGCAATCTGACCCACGGCTCCCGGTCGGTGCAGCACTTGGGCGATAATCTGACCGGCGCCGGCGAGGGCGATGACGAGCAGATTATTATTGAGCTCAACAACGTCCCGGCGGAGTATGACCGCATTGTGTTTGTGATCAACATCTATCAGGCCGTGGAGCGCCACCAGCACTTCGGCATGATTCAGAATGCGTTTATCCGCATTGTGGACGCCCGCAACAATCAGGAGCTTTGCCGCTACAACCTGTCGGAAAACTACGACAATATGACGGCTATGATCTTCGGTGAAGTCTACCGCCACAACGGCGAATGGAAGTTCAACGCCGTCGGACAGGCCACCCAGGACCCCGGTCTGGGTCAGCTCTGCGCCAGATTTACCTAATATATCCATAAGAATCCAATCATTGGCAAAGAGGAGCGAATGATACCATTCCTCCTCTTTGCCGTCGTATCGAGGTGAATGCCCATGCACTTTAACGGACTCAACCAATCCCAGGTGGAGGAATCAAGAAAAAAATACGGCAGCAACGTGATTCCTGACTCGGAACCCACCACCTTTTGGGCGGAATTCAAGGAGACCTTCAAGGACCCCATGATCCGCATTCTGCTGGCCATCGCGGCGCTGATGATCGTCATGTTTGCCTTTGGCTACGCGGATATCTACGAACCGGCCGGTACCATTGTGGCGGTGCTGATTGTGGCCTTTGTTTCGGCCAAAACCGGCGTGGCCAGTGATACCAAGTACCGCCAGCTGAAAGACAGCACCAAGAAAGACCAGTGTAAAGTCTATCGAGACGGCGTTGTGGTTGTCATCGACGTGGACGACGTGGTGGTCGGCGATAAGGTCTTGCTCCAGGCCGGTGACAAAATCCCGGCGGACGGTATCCTCATTGCCGGACATTTGAAGGTGGACAACTCCGCCCTCAATGGCGAGGCGGAGGAATGCCCCAAGTACGCGGCGGAGACGGATATGCAGCTGGCCGATGAAATCACCGGCGACACCTTTGTGGACAAGCATTCCCTGTTCCGCGGCGCGGTGCTGTTCGACGGCGAAGGTGTTATGGATGTCCAGAAGGTGGGTCTTGCCACCATGATGGGCAAGATGGCCGAGGAGATGCAGGAGGACGAGCCCGATTCTCCCTTGAAGGTCAAGCTGGCCAAGCTGGCCGATATGATCTCCCGCTTCGGCTATATCGGCGCCATTGTTATCGCTGTGCTCTACTTCGGCTACTTCATTCTCCAGGCCGGCGGCCCGGCGGCCTATTTCTCCATGGATGTGACGGAAATCGTCAAGGATGTGGTGGAAGCCGTATCCCTGGCCGTGGTTATCATCGTCTGCGCTGTGCCGGAAGGCCTGCCCCTGATGATCTCCCTGGTGCTGATGCAGAACACCAGTAAAATGCTGGACCACAATGTTCTGGTCCGCAAGGCTGTGGGCATCGAGACGGCCGGCTCTCTGAATATCCTGTTCAGCGATAAGACCGGCACCATCACCAAGGGCCATCTGGAAGTGGTGGAGTTTTTCACCGCTGACGGCACTGTGATTCCCCTGAACATGATGGCCGAACACAAGAATATCCAGCAGTTGGTGAATCTGGCCATCGGTAAGAACTCCCAGTCCATGTTTGACGCGGAGGGCCGGGTCATCGGCGGCAACGCCACCGATCAGGCATTGATGAAATTCCTGGGGGCTGAAGCCTTCCATGCCATGGAGAACCAGTACACCGCCGACGCGTCCCAGAGCTTCAACTCCGCCAACAAGTTCAGCCAGGCCCATATCCGGGAGCTGGACAAGACGTTCTATAAGGGCGCACCGGAACGGCTGCTGGCTGTGGCTACCCGCTGTCTGACGGCGGACGGCACCGAGCGTCCCATCCACATGGAATCTCTCAACGCCAAAATCGACGAGCTGGCTAACAAGTCCATGCGTGTGCTGGCCTTCGGCTACTCCACCCAGGCGTTGTGTGAAAACCGCATCCAGGATGATACGGTCATCATCGGCTTTGTGGCCATCCGCGACGACGTCCGCCCCGAGGCACGGGAAGCCATTGCCGACGTGCAGAACGCCGGTATCCAGGTGGTTATGATCACCGGCGACCGGCTGGAAACCGCCGTGGCTATCGCCAAGGACGCCGGACTGCTCAAGTCCGATGACGATGTGGCATTGACCTCCGCTATGCTCAATGAAATGAGCGATGAGGAAGTTAAGAAGATCATTCCCAAAATCCGTGTCATCGCCCGCGCACTGCCCACGGACAAGTCCCGTATGGTGCGGTTGTGCCAGGAGATGAATCTGGTGGTGGGTATGACCGGCGACGGCGTCAACGATTCCCCGGCCTTGAAGCGCGCCGATGTGGGCTTTGCCATGGGCAGCGGCACCGAGGCGGCCAAGGAAGCCGGTAAAATCGTCATCCTGGACGACAACTTCAAGTCCATCAAGGATGCCATCTGGTATGGCCGTACCATCTACCATAACATTCTCAAATTCTGTAAGTTCCAGCTGGTCATCAATGTAGCCGCTGTGGTGGTCAGTGCCGTGGCGCCGTTCTTCGGCGTGGAGGAGCCGCTGAAGGTGACGCACCTGCTGTTCGTCAACCTGGTTATGGACGGCCTGGGCGCCATTATGCTGGGCAACGAACCGGCCCAGAAGCGGTATATGACCGAAAAGCCCCGCCGCCGCGATGAGAGCATTGTCAGCAAGCCCATGATGGTGCAGATTGTCACCATGGGCCTGTGGCTGACCATCCTCAGCTTTGTGTTCCTCAAGGCATCGTTTGTAGACCAGTTCTTTGCCACCGAGGCACAAAAGCTGTCGGCCTACTTCGTACTGTTCATCTGGAGCGCCCTGTTCAACGGCTTCAATGTCCGTGACGACCGGTTCGGTATTTTCAAGGGCCTCAATGAAAATACAGGCTTTATGAAGGTATTTATCACCATTATTCTGGTGCAGGCCTTCATTGTCAACGCCGGGCTGATTCCCATTCCGGTCTTCGGCGTGATCAGCAGTATGTTCAGCTGCGTCCCCTTCTCTTTGACGGGATGGTGCGTTGTGGCGGTGTTTGCTGTGACCATGATCCCTGTGGATGTGCTCAGAAAGGTGATC
>DVJJ01000157.1 GCA_018716875.1 Candidatus Avoscillospira avistercoris | reverse complement strand
TCGATCGATTTTGACGGTCAACAGGAAATTTATGAACAAAAGGATAACAAGGGGAAAAAGTGCGGAGTGCTTATCATTGATGAAGAGCTTTCCTTTTCCATGTCCGGCGCAATCCTTACCACGGCGGCCTTTTTGTTAAAGTAATCGTGAAAAGTGAAGCGTGAAAAAGTGTCACACCGCATCCCCATGCGGGGCCGTCAGGGATGCCGGTCCCTATAGTGAGGATGTTCGACGGTGCACACCAGCGGCGGGCCACATAGAGCCCGCTTTGATTTTTAAAATCCGTTTTTTCGTTCTTTTGGTGTTGGCGGCCGAGTAAATTGAACCAAATGTTCCTGGACTGCTCCAAATTTTAGATAGTTTTCCCTCGCTTCCAACAAGGTCATTCCGCCATTTTCATCGCTTGCTTCATCGGGACTGTTGAGAAACACATCATTCTCCCAAAAACAAACCGGGCAGATAAACGCGATTGCACAGTCCGGCGGAACTGAAAACGTATTGTTTCCGCAACATGGGCATTGGTACATTGTACTCCTCCCTTTCCACCAAACGTATCGTTGGTATCTTCTGTATTATCACCGCAGGGCAGGCAGTCCGTATGTATGAAACAGCGGTGCCGGTCACTCCTGGATATGAATATTGATGCCGTTCACCTCCACGGAGTCGTCGGCCCGGACCAGAATATACTTGGCGCCATTGATGACGCGGGTCTCCACCAAATCCTTCCGCTCGGGGTTGACCTTAATGGTCACATCCGGGGTACTGACCTGCATTTGCTTGGCGTCAATGAGATTGGCGGGGCTGAGAATGGCGTCTGCGCCGAATTCATCGTCAAAGCGTTTATCAAAGCTCTCCAGCTCCGCCTGCTCCACTCCGCAGGATTCCAAAACCTGCTCCACCTGCTGCTTGGTCAGCACTAGGGGTTCCGGGTCGTGGTTGGCCTTGTGGTCGGCAATCAGGTCGCTGAGATGGCTGTGCATGGTCTGCACCACATCGTAGCTGCACGACTCCTCCAGAGAATCCGACAGCATCAGCTGGAAGGTCTCCTTCTGGTCGGCGGCAGCCATGGGCGGCTCTGTACGGAATATGGCCTCAATAAAATCCTCATGGACATTGTCGGCGCTGCGGGTGTAATAGAGGGCATTATACAGGTTGGTGCTGCGGCTGTCGAAGGCCGGGAAGAGGAATCCCAACTCCGGCGCGGCCACCACAAAGTCCTGGGTCTGGAGGTGGAAGGTCTGCTCGTGGGCGTCAAAGCACAGGTTGGGCTTGGTCAGCTTCACCGGGCAGATACTACACACAATGTAGGAAAATTGCGTGTCGGAGCCGTCTGCCATATGGCCTCCGTCCCGTCCCTTATAGGGCACGTCGTAGACGTCGTGGGCCAGGAGAATGACGTAATTGGTCTCCATAGCCAGGGATTGAACCACCGTCTCAAAAAACTGGTCCAGCACCGACTCATTCTTGAGGCCCGAGTCCCGCAGATTCATCAAAAGACGGTGCTCGTCGCTGTCGGCCACCTGGGCCGTCTGGAATGTAATATCCAGCAGATTCTTGCCCTGGCCGCCGGAAAGGGAGCGTTTCAGCAGGGCCATGTACTTTTCCCGCTCGTTTTCTGTGGCTGTGGCCACCGGCTGATCAAAGCGGGCGATGATCTCCCGGTTGTCGCTGACATAGCAACCGGCAATGTGGGTGATGTTGGTCCGGTCGGGGCGGAACCGCCGCCGGATCTCAGAAATTTCCTTATCGGTCATGGTATGCACTCCTGTTCTTTCAAATCTCCCCTAGTATATCACAAATATCCTGCAATTTGTAGCATTTTTCCCATTCCTATCACCTTGCATCCCGTGCCGGGATTTGATATAATGTGCCCAAACTGTCCACAGTGTGACTGGCGAGGAGAGATCAGCTATGGAATTAGAAAAAGCGTGGGCGCGGGCGGTGGAATTCCACGGCTGTGCCTGTCCGGCTCTGGCCATCGGCGCAAGGGCCACAGCTTATATCATGGAGCAGTTCGGCCTGGAGGAAGGCCCCTGCGATGTGGTGTGTACGGCGGAGAGTTTTTCCTGCGCCATTGACGCCATCCAATCGGTGCTGGGCTGCACCATTGGCAACGGAAAGCTGCGGGTTCAGAGCCGCCGCCGCATGGCCTTTCGTTTCTGCGACCCCCGGACGGACCGGAGCATTCATCTGGCCCTGCGGCCCTGGCTGCGGGACCGGCCGGGCCTGACGGAAAAGCTGCTGGCCATGCCCCTGGAAAAGCTGTTCCAGGTTACCGAGGGCAACGAGGTGCCGGAAAAGGCCCCCAACTGCATTTTATCCTCGGCCTGTATGGTCCGCAATCCCCGCCCCGTGGTCACCCCCACGGTGCTGCCCGTCGATGACCTCTACGACAGCGACGGCGACCGGGATTGGTAAAACTGCTGCATGCCTGTGCAAAGGGCGCGTCCTCCGGGACGCGCCCTTTTTGCGTCAACCGCGCCGGGTGGACACAACAAAACCATGGGAAATTCCACGGTTTTCGCGCAAACGTCCGCTCTATGCGGACATTTGCGTGTCCAATTTTGGGGTATGAACAATCTATTAGTATTTGTAATACTGGTATGAATAAACAAAATAGAACGTTTTTACTTGTGCATTTTGTTGAAAATGTGCAAGAACATTTGGTAAATCCATATTCACTATTTGCATTGACTTTACAGAGGAAAAAGCATAGAATGAAGTCACGAAATTCGATGTACCACAATTTTTTGTGGGAAATCACCGGAAAAGACGGGCCAAAACCGAGGTCGGTCCCGTTTTTTTACCCGCACCGCTTTCGTAATCTAATGCAAAAGGAGAAAATGAAAATGAAGAAGATCCTCTGCCTTCTGCTGGCCATGACCATGACCTTCGGCTGCCTCACCGCCTGCGGCAGCAAAGACACCAGCGAGCCCGCCGCTGACGGCGCTGCCACCGGCGGCGACACCGCCGATACCGGCAGCTCCGAATCCATTGAGGGCGCGTTCAAGCTGGGCGCGGTGGGTCCCCTGACCGGCGACGCCGCCATTTACGGCCAGGCCGTTGTCAACGGCGCACAGATTGCCGTGGACGAGATCAACGCCAGCGACAGCACCGTCAAGTTCGAGCTGAACAAGCAGGATGACGAGGCCGACGGCGAGAAGTCCAAGAACGCTTACAACAATCTGATGGACTGGGGTATGCAGATTTTGGTTGGTCCCACCACCTCCGGCGCCGCCACGGCTGTGGCTGCTCAGGTCTACACCGACCGGACCTTTATGATCACCCCCTCCGGTTCCTCCACCGACGTCATTGACGGCAAGGACAACGTGTTCCAGGTCTGCTTCACCGACCCCAACCAGGGCACCGGCGCCGCTGACTACATTGCTGAGAACATGCCCGACTCCAAGATTGCCATCATCTACCGCAACGACGACGCCTACTCCCAGGGCATCCGCGACACCTTCGTAGAAGAAGCCGAGGCTAAGGGTCTGGAGGTTGTCACCGAGGGTACCTTCACCGCCGACACCGCCACTGATTTCACCGTGCAGCTGACCGACGCCCAGTCCAAGGGCGCCGACCTGCTGTTCCTGCCCATCTACTATCAGCCCGCTTCCATTATTCTGAATCAGGCCAACGCCATGGGCTATGCTCCCACCTTCTTCGGTGTGGACGGCATGGACGGCATTCTGACCCTGGAAAACTTTGATACCTCTCTGGCTGAGGGCGTCATGCTGCTGACCCCCTTCTCCGCCGATGCCACCGACGATCTGACCAAGAATTTCGTTGCCAAGTATCAGGAAGCCTACGGCGAAGTGCCCAACCAGTTCGCTGCCGACGCCTATGACGCTGTGTATATCGTCAAGGCCGCCATTGAGGCTGCCGGCTGCACCGCCGACATGTCCACCACCGACATCTGTGAGGCTCTGGTGGCTGCGATGCCCACGCTGACCTACAACGGTCTCACCGGTCAGAACATGACCTGGCAGGCCACCGGCGAGGTCTCCAAGGCTCCCATGGCCGTTGTCATCAAGGACGGCGTCTACACCCTGCCCAACTAAACATCCGGCCGGGATATCCCGATTTTGGCCGTCGGAGAGGGCCTGTACCCTCTCCGGCGGTATCCGCATCTTTTCCGCTGTGGTAGAAACAGCGGCAGCAGCCGGGGGCTATGCCCCTGTTTCTGCCACAGAATGATTGTATTTTGAATTTAAGAGTAAAAAGAGGTGTCACCCAATCATGGAATTTTTGTCCTACCTCATCAGCGGCATCAGCCTGGGCAGCGTCTACGCTATCATCGCCCTGGGCTACACCATGGTCTACGGCATCGCCAAGATGCTGAACTTCGCCCACGGCGACGTCATCATGGTGGGCGGCTATATCTCCTTCTGCGCCACCACCTACCTGGGTCTGCCCGCAGTGGTTTCCATTCTGCTGGCTATGGCCGTCTGTACGGTCCTGGGTATCGTCATTGAGGGCCTGGCCTACAAGCCCCTGCGTTCCGCTCCCTCCCTGGCGGTCCTTATCACCGCCATCGGCGTCAGCTATCTGCTGCAAAACTCCGCCCTGCTGATCTGGGGCGCTGCTGCCAAGAGCTACACCCCCATCATTTCCGGCACCTTGCAGCTGTTCGGCGGCAAGCTCAGCATTCAGTACATCTCCATCCTCACCGTCATTGTCTGTCTGGTTATCATGGCGGGCCTGACCCTGTTCACCTCCAAGAGCAAAATGGGCAAGGCCATGCGGGCCTGCTCTGAGGACAAGGGCGCTGCCCAGCTCATGGGCATCAACGTCAACCAGACCATTTCCGTGACCTTTGCCATCGGCTCGGCACTGGCCGCCGTGGCCGGCGTCCTGCTGTGCTCCTACTCCCCGTCCCTGATGCCCACCACCGGCTCCATGCCCGGCATCAAGGCCTTTACCGCC
This sequence comes from Candidatus Avoscillospira avistercoris, assembly GCA_018716875.1. GTDB lineage: Bacteria > Bacillota > Clostridia > Oscillospirales > Oscillospiraceae > Avoscillospira_A > Avoscillospira_A avistercoris. The sequence goes on along the minus strand of DVJJ01000157.1, from coordinate 3,395 downwards.
GCCGTCTTCGGCGGAATCGGCTCCATCCCCGGCGCGTTCCTGGGCGGCATCCTGCTGGGCGTCATCGAAGCCCTGGCAAAAGCCTATATCTCCATGCAGCTGGCCAACGCCATCGTCTTCGCCGTCCTCATCGTCGTGCTGCTGGTGAAGCCTACGGGCCTGCTGGGCAAGAAGGTTATGGAGAAAGTGTGAGGTGAGTGGAATGAAAATCAATCTTCGCAACAAACGCACCCGCACGGACTTCCTGACCTATGCCGGTGTCATCATCGCCTTTGTTGTCATGACAATTCTGCAAAAACAGGGAGCCATCAGCCGTTCCCTCAGCGGTCAGCTGGTGCCTATCTGCGCCTATGTGACCATGGCCATTTCCCTGAATCTGACCGTGGGCATCCTGGGCGAGCTGAGCCTGGGCCATGCAGGCTTTATGAGCGTCGGCGCGTTCTCCGGTATCATTGCCGCCATGTCCCTGCAATCGGCCATTCCCTCCGATGCGGTCCGTCTGGCCGTTGCCATGGTCCTGGGCGCGTTCTTCGCCGCCATTGCCGGTTTCCTGGTGGGTACCCCCGTTCTGCGGCTTCGCGGTGACTACCTGGCCATCGTGACCCTGGCCTTTGGTGAAATCATCAAGGAGCTGGTCAACTGCCTGCTGGTGGGCTACGATGAAAATGGTCTGCACATGATGTTCAACCTCAACGGTCAAAAGACCGTGGCCGACCTGGGCTTGACGGAAAACGGCATTGAAATCATCAAGGGCGCCCAGGGCGCCACCAGCACCACCACCATCGCCACCTTCACCGCCGGTTTTATTCTGGTCATGGTGACGCTGATTGTGGTTCTCAACCTGATCCGCAGCCGTTCCGGCCGCGCCATCATGGCCCTGCGGGACAACCGCATTGCTGCTGAGAGCGTGGGCATCAACATCACCAAATACAAGCTGATGGCCTTTGTCACCTCCGCCGCCCTGGCGGGTGCCTCCGGCGCGCTATACGGCCTCAACATGGCCTCCCTCCAGGCCACCAAGTTCAACTTCAACACCTCCATCCTGGTGTTGGTGTTCGTGGTCCTGGGCGGTCTGGGCAATATCTGGGGCTCCATCATCGCTGCCACCCTGCTGACGGTGCTGCCGGAGATGCTGCGCTCCTTCGCGGAATTCCGGATGCTGGTCTATGCCATCGTGCTGATTCTGGTCATGCTGGCCACCAACAACCCCACCATGAAGCTGTTCTTTGAGCGCATCCGCTCCCGCTTCTTCAAAAAACCTGCCAAGGAGGTCCGTGGTAAATGAGTAAGCTCGTTTCTGTCCAGAGAGAGGCCCGTATTCCTGAGCGCGACGCCGACAAATCGCCCATTCTCGAGTGCATCGGTCTGGGCATCGATTTCGGCGGTCTGACGGCCGTGGACGACTTCAATCTGACCATTGGCCGCACGGAGATTGCCGGTCTCATCGGACCCAACGGCGCAGGCAAAACCACGGTGTTCAACCTGCTGACTAAGGTCTACCAGCCCACCCGCGGCACGGTGCTGCTGGGCGGCATCGACACCCACGGTATGAACACCGTCCAGGTGAATCAAGCCGGTATTGCCCGTACCTTTCAGAACATCCGTCTGTTCTCCTCCCTCACCGTGGAGGAAAACGTGAAAATCGGCCTGCACAACCAGCTGCCCTATTCCATGTGGTCCGGCATTCTGCGGGCCCCCAGCTATTGGAAGCAGGAGAAAAAGGCCCACGAAAAGGCCATGGAGCTGCTGTCTATCTTCGACATGCAGGATTTGGCCGACCATCGGGCCGGTTCCCTGCCCTACGGTGCACAGCGCCGGTTGGAGATTGTCCGGGCCCTGGCCACCAACCCCGGCATCCTGCTGCTGGACGAACCCGCCGCCGGTATGAACCCCTCGGAAACGGCAGAGCTCATGGACAATATCCGCAAAATCCGCGATATGTTCCACATTGCCATTATGCTGATTGAGCACGATATGAGCTTGGTCATGGGCATCTGTGAGGGCATCTGTGTGCTGAACTACGGCAAAATTATCGCCAAGGGTACCCCGGAGGAAATCCAGTCCAACCCCACGGTCATCGAGGCATACCTCGGCAAAAAGAAGGAGGCGTAAGGTATGGAGCTTTTGAAGGTTGACAATATCAATGTGTACTATGGCTCCATCCACGCCATCAAGGACGTGTCCTTTACGGTCAACGAGGGCGAAGTGGTGACGCTGATCGGCGCCAACGGCGCGGGTAAATCCACCATCCTCAACACGGTTTCGGGCCTGCTCCGCAGCAAGACCGGCACCGTGGACTTCCTGGGCCAGTCCATCAACCATGTGCCGCCCCACAAGATCGTTTCCATGGGCATGGCCCATTGTCCCGAAGGCCGCCGCGTCTTTTTGCAGATGTCCGTCCGGGACAATCTGGAAATGGGCGCTTATACCCAGCCCAACAGCGGCGTGGAAGCGGACATTGAAAAAATTTATAAACTGTTTCCCCGTTTGAAGGAACGCTACAAGCAGGTAGCCGGTACCCTGTCCGGCGGCGAACAGCAGATGTTGGCCATGGGCCGGGCCATGATGTCCCACCCCAAGCTACTGATGCTGGATGAGCCCTCTATGGGTCTTGCTCCCCTGCTGGTGGAGCAGATCTTCGATATTATCCGGGAACTCCACGCCCAAGGCACCACGATTCTCCTGGTGGAACAGAACGCCTCCATGGCGTTGGAGGTGGCCGACCGGGCTTACGTTCTGGAGACGGGCCGCGTCACCATGTCCGGCACCGGCAAGGAAGTGGCCGAAAGCCCCGCCGTCAAGGCCGCTTATCTGGGCGGCTGAGCCAGAAACAGCCCCCTATATTTTTAAATTGTATAAGACTATGAAAAGCCCCGGATTCCCATGGAATCCGGGGCTAATAATTTTGATACTATAGGCAATTTCCAATTGATAAGAGCTATTGTTTCAGTTCCATATAGACTGCGTCACAGCCCTCTTCCCGTTGTGCAACATGAGCAGGCGGTTCTTTCACAACAAAACCCAAGCGTTGATACAGCGCAATCGCTTTTACATTCTGCGGGTTGGGATCAACCCATACGGTTTTGGCTCCGTTTGCAAAGGCTTCCTTAATGGCATGCTTCAGGCCAGCTGTACCAATTCCTTTGCCTCGCGCAAAGGAGAACAACTTAATGTCAAGAGCTGCACTATTATCATGGTCCATATCAATGGAATAAAAGGATTCTCCACAGTAAACACCATCGTCAAACAGCGAATAGTGGTTTCGGAGCGGTTTGCCTTGCTCAATCCAGGATAGCCATTTTTTCATAGTTTCATCTGTTTCGTGTAAGCCTTCTGGAAACCCAACAAAAAAGCCCTCCGTCCCCACACTGGGACGAAAGGCATGCCTTCCGCGG
>DVJJ01000156.1 GCA_018716875.1 Candidatus Avoscillospira avistercoris | reverse complement strand
TCAAAGGCCGCTGCGCACAGCAGCAGTGTCATCACGGTAAACACCGTGAAAATTTTTACCTCACTCCATCCCGACATCTCAAAATGATGGTGGATGGGCGTCATTTTGAAAATCCGCTTGCCGTGGGTCAGCTTGAAATACGTCACCTGCATCATCACCGACACGGTTTCCATAATGTAAATCAGGCCCACGGGAATCAGCACCAGCGGCATATCCATGGCAAAGGCCATGCCGCAGACGGCGGCGCCCAAGAACAGGGAGCCGGTATCGCCCATAAACACCTTGGCCGGATGGAAGTTATAGACCAGGAAGCCCGCCAGACCACCGAACAGCGCCGCCGGGAACAGAGCCAGCGTATGGAGGCCGCTCTCCGGAAAAATGCTCCAGATGGAAGCCGTCACGGCGAAAAACGCCATAACCGGCATGGTGACACCGGTAGCCAGGCCGTCAATACCATCGGTCAGGTTGACGGCATTGACGCAGCCCACAATGACGAAGATGGCAAAGACCATATAGATGATCCAATTGATTTCAAAGGTCACGTTCCAAAACGGGATGTACAGATGGTTGGTCAGGTGGCCGCTCCAGCGCAGCAGCGCCAGATAGCATCCGGCGGCCGCCAGCTGCAACACCAGCTTTTGCAGCGCCGTCAGGCCCAGGTTCCGCTTCTTCTTCACCTTAACGAAGTCATCGAGAAAGCCAATGGCGCCGTAGACCATGGAAAACACCAGCACAAACAGGTGCTCCCAGTGGCCCGACAGCACGCCGCTCCAGCCGAAGAGAATCATGGAAAAGGCTGCGGCGGCAATAAAGATGATGCCGCCCATGGTGGGCGTACCGGCCTTGGAGTTGTGCCAGCTGGGGCCCACCTCCCGGATGGACTGACCGGCTTTTAAGGCCCGCAGGGCCGGAATGCACAGTTTTCCCAGCAGCAAGGCCGCCACAAAGGCCACCGCCGCCGTCAGCAGGGGCATAGCCACCGCTTGGAATTGTAAATCGTTCATGGATGGGTTCTCCTCCGATGTATGCTATGTATGCTTCAGATGTCCTCTTCCTTCCAGAACAGCTGCAGCACCCGCTCCATCTTCATGCCGCGGCTGCCCTTGAACAGCAGAACATCACCGGGCCGGGCCTGGAAGCGCAGGTCGTGGATCAGCTGGTCCTGGTCGTCGTAAAAGTTGGCGAATTTGTTTTTCATGCCGCCGGTGACCGCGCCGCTGGCCACACGGCTGGCGTTGACGCCATAGGCAAAAATCCGGTCAATCTTGCGGATTTGGGCAATCCGGCCGATGCGGTGGTGTTCCGCCATGGCGCAGCTGCCCAGCTCCAGCATATCGCCCAAAACGGCGATCTTCCGGCCCTTGCCCTCCACGACCCGGTCGGCCAGAACGTTGATGGCGGCCTCCATGGACTCGGGGCCGGCGTTGTAGCAGTCCTCGATGATGGTATAGCCGTTCTTCTCGTAAATCTTCTGGCGCATACCGGCGTTTTCAAAGGTCGCAAGACCCGCCTGGATGTTCTCCACCGTGGCCCCTTGCAGCATGGCCGCCGTAATGGCCGCCAGAGCATTATACACCGTATGCTGGCCGTTGGCGGGAACAAAGACCTCAAAGGTCTTGCCGAAGGCCGTCACGTCAAAGCGGACACCGCTGTTGTCGCTGCGAATATTGCTGCCCGTCACCTCGCACAAGCTGTTGTCGATGCCGAAGTAATGGGTCTCCAGGGCCAGCTCCTTGCGCTGGTTCCACAGCAGCGGCTCGTCGCCGTTGAGGACCAGAACGCCCTTCTCCTTGTCCATGCCCTCGAGAATCTCCATCTTGGCCTTGAGAATGCCCTCCCGGGAGCCAAGGTGCTCAATGTGCATGGTGCCGATATTGGTAAAAATAGCCATATCAGGCCGGGCAATTTTGGTCAGGTAGGACATCTCGCCAAAGGCGCTCATCCCCAGCTCCAGAACGGCCAGCTCCGTGTCCTCCTCGATATCCATAACCGACATGGGCAGGCCCAGGTTGTTGTTGTGGTTGCCCTCGGTCCAGATGGTGCGGAACTGACGGTTCAGAATGGCAGCCAGCATTTCCTTGGTGGTGGTTTTGCCCACGCTGCCGGTAATAGCCAGGACCTTGGCCTTCATGGTCTGGCGGTATCCGGCGGCAATGGCGCCGAAGGCCAGCAGCGTGTCTTCTACCTCAATATAGGGGACGTTTTTCGGCTTCTTTTCCTTGTTGGCATTGAGGACCGCCACAGCGCCGTTCTCCACGGCGCGGCTGATGAAGGTGTGGCCGTCCACCCGTGCCCCCACCAGAGGAATAAACATCTGGCCGGGCTTGACCTCCCGGGAATCGGTGGAAACACCCCGGACCTCCACTTCCCCGTCCGTCTCGTGGAGGGTGCCGCCGCACCACTGGGCAATCTGCTTGAGTTTCGTCGTTTTCATATCCGTCGCTCCTTTATCGGTGGGTCCACGCCCGCCCTCTCTCTTTAGTGACCGGCCAGATGGGCCGCTACCTCTTCCCGTTCGTCCAAATGGGTTTTCTCTGTGCCCAAAATCTGATAGGTCTCATGGCCCTTGCCGCAGAGAACAATAATATCGTCTTTCTCCGCGTGGTCCATGGCCCAGCGGATGGCCTCCCGCCGGTTTTCAATGACCACATAGGGCTTTTCCGTTCCCGCAAAGCCCGCCACAATCTGGTCGATGATGGCCATGGGGTCCTCGGTCCGGGGATTATCGGAGGTGATGACCGCCAAATCCGACAGCTCCACGCCGATGCGGCCCATAATGGGACGTTTGATGGGGTCCCGGTCGCCGCCGCAGCCAAAGACGGCGATAACCCGTCCCTTGCAGAAGCCCTGGACCGCCCGCAGGACATTTTCCAGCCCGTCGGGGGTATGGGCGTAATCAATAAGGATGGTATACGGCTTGCCCGGCGTAGGCACCACCTCTACCCTGCCCTTGACGCCCTTGGCATTGGTCAGCGCCGCGGCAATCTCCGGCAGGGACAGCCCCAGCTCCAGAGAAGCACCGATGACCGCCAAGGCGTTATAGACGGTAAAGCCGCCGGGGATGCCTAAGGTCACCGCCTGACATTGTCCGCCGCTGCGGACCGTAAAGGACACGTGATCCGATGCCAAATCCAGGTCCGTGGCCGACACCTGGGCGTCGGCTCCCCGGGCCGTATAGGTGCGGATGGTGCAGGTGGCGCCGTCAGTCATGGTCTCCCAGGCCGGGTCGTCGTGGTTGAGGACACCAGCCTTGCACCGGCGGAACAGCTGGGCCTTTGCCTTGCCGTACTCCTCCATGGTTTTATGGAAATCCAGATGGTCCTCGGTCAGGTTGGTAAAGACGCCCACGGCAAAGGGAATGCAATCCACCCGATGGAGCACCAACGCATGGGACGACACCTCCATAATGGCATGGGAGCATCCAGCCTCCACCATACGGGCAAAAAGTCCCTGAAGCTCAAAGCTCTCCGGCGTGGTCCGCTCCGTCTCAATGACCTCGTCGCCAATCATGTTCTGGATGGTGCCAATGAGACCCACCTTGGCCCCGTAGCACTGTTCCAGCACCGATTTCAAAAGATACGTCACGGTAGTCTTGCCGTTGGTGCCGGTGACGCCCACCACCGTCAGCTTTTCCGCCGGATGGTCAAACCAGTTGGCGCCCACCTGGGCCAGGGCGGCCCGGGTGGAGGAGACGGTCACATAGGGAATGTCCTCCTCCGGCGGCCGCTCACAGAGCACCGCCACAGCCCCGTTTTCCACAGCTTTGTGGATAAATCGATGGCCATCGACCGCGTAGCCGGTGACGGCCACAAACAGGTCGCCGGGCCGGGTGGTACGGGAGTCGTAGCTGACGCCGCCGAGTTCCAAATCGCCGTCGGCATGGACCGACAGTGGTTCCAGTCCGGCAAGCACTTGTGACAGTTTCATGGAAGTCTCTCCTTTTCCGCCGGGGCCATGGCTCCGGCACTAATCCTGTGCGCTGTGGTTGGTGAATTCCACGGTGACGGTGGTACCGCGCGGCACTTCCGCACCGGCTTCCACATCCTGGTAGGTAACGCTGACGGCGTTGTTGTTCTGGTCGGTACCCTTGGCCAGAATATACAGCCCCCGATAGGCCGCCGTATCGTTGGCCTGGGCCACGGTCAGGCCCGTGAAATCGGGCACTGTCACCAGATCCGTCGGTTTCTCCTCGCCCATGTAGAGGATGATTTCCGAGGTACCGGGTACCTCGGACCCGGCGGCGGGAATCATATCGGTGACCGTGTCGCCGTCGCCTACGGTACGGTAGGTCAGACTCCGCTTTTTCAGGTTCTCTGCAGCGTCGCTCTCGGTCATATTGCGCACATTGGGTACGGTGACGGCGATTCTCTCGATGTCGTCGTCATTATAGTTGGGCTCCACGCCCAAATAGGGCAGAATGTCGGTAAACACGTCGCGGACCGTGGGGGCGGCCATGATGCCGCCGGAGATATAAAGGCCCGTCGCCGTGGAGGGCGTATCCAGGGCCACCAGGACCACATACTGGGGATCATCGATGGGACCCACGCCCACAAAGGACACAATCTTATCCTCTACTCGAACGCCGTTTTCATCAAAGACGTCGATCTTCTCCGAGGTGCCGGTCTTGCCGCCGATGCTGTAGCCAGCCACCTGGGCGTTCTGTGCCGTGCCGGTTTCCACCACATCACACATGAGGCCGCACATGATTTTCGACGTCTCTTCACTAATGACCTGACGGATCACCGTGCGCTCGTTCTTTTCCACCAGATTGCCCTCGTCGTCCAGCACCTCGCTGACCACATAGGGCTCCAGCACATAGCCGCCGTTGACCACGGCGGAGATAGCCCGCACCAGCTGAATGGGTGTAATCTTGAACGTCTGGCCGAAGGACGAGGAAATGGTATTACTGATGCCATCTCCTACCGGTTTCAGCTTCTCGCGGCTGTAGAAAAAGCCCACGCCCTCACCAGGCAGATCAATGCCCGTTTTACTGAGGAGTCCAAAGTCCCTTATATAATCATAAAGGTTTGTGCCGCCCAATGCAAGACCGATGTTGGCAAAGGCGATATTGCAAGAATTTTCCAGTGCCTTGCCGGTGGTCTGCAATCCGTGGCCCTCGTGTTTCCAGCAGTCGAGTATCTCAGAACGGCCTTCAAAGTATTCGGCGCCGTCACAGTAAAAGGTGTCGTCCAGGGTGACGGCCCCTTCCTCCAGGGCCGAAGCCAGTGTAATCAGCTTGAAGGTGGAGCCGGGCTCATAACCATCGGACACGGCCCGGTTTCGCCACTGGGCCAGACGGGCCGAAGCCAGCGCGTCATTATAGGCATCCATGGCCTCCTCATACTCAGCGCTGCCCTGTCTGTATCCCTGGGCAGCCTGATAGATCTCTTCCAGTTCGGCCACGGTATCTTCATCGTAGATTTCCAGATAATTGTTGGGGTCGTAGGTACCCATGGTGGCCATGCCGAGAATCTCGCCGGTGTTGACATCGGCCACGATGCCAAACGCGCCGTTGAGTACATCATATTTTTCGATGGCCGTTTGCAGGTTCTTCTCAAGATAATACTGCACTGTGGCGTCGATGGTCAAGACCAAACTGTTTCCATCGGAGGCATCGTAATATTTTTCATAATTGTAAAGCATTTCCGTGCCCAGGTTGCCCTTGGTGGTGATGATCTCACCGGCGGTGCCTTGCAGGTAGCTGTCATAATAGGCTTCGATGCCTTCCGCACCCACATTATCCTCCCGGGTAAAGCCCAAAACCTGGGCGCACAGGGTGCCATAGGGATAGGACCGTTTGGTGTCCGGCTCCAGGTAGATGCCTTTGATCTCGTTTTCATTGATAAAGTCCCGGACCTCCTGGGCCAGATCCGCGTCAATTTTCCGGCGGATGACCTTATACCGCATTTTGGTATCGGCGGCCTGTTCGTAGACAAAGCTCTCCTCCACGTCCAGAATCTCCGCCAGACCCGTGGCAATCAGATTCAAATTCTGCTGCTCCGTGGCGATCTGGTTGGGGTCGATAAAGACGTTTTCCACCGTCACCGATTTGGCCAGAATGTTCATGTTGCGGTCGTAGATGACGCCCCGCTCCGCCGACAGGGATGTGCTGCGGGTCTGGTTGGCAATGGCCATTTGTTCATATTTGTCATGATCCAGAATCATCAGCTGGAACAGCGTCCAGATCAGGGGCACAAACGCCAATGCCACCAAAAGGGTGATCACCATAGTCCGGCGCAAAATCCCCTGGCTGGCCCGCTGGCCGGGGTTCTGATGGGGCTGCTTCCACTTACGGTTTTTGTCTGTCATGTTGTCCCGTGCCTTTCTGTCCGCAGTGCTCAAACACGGACGGACGGAAAGCTCCGCCGTCCGTGTTCCTCTGATCTGATGCGTCGCCCGGAGGCGTCCTGCACCATACTTATATGATGGCGCTCACTGGAGATATGCCACCAATCGCGCCACACCGTCCACCAGCTTCTCCACAAAAGAAGCGTCGCTGTCGCTTTCCTGCTGCAATACCTCGCCCCGGTCGGTGCCGGTCAGGTCCAGATATACCGTCTGGTTGGCCGAGGGCTGGACCATGCCCAGCTCCATGGCCCGCTTCTCAATGGCGTCCATATCAATCTTGCTCTCATACTCCGTCTGGAGCATCTCATTTTCATGGGCCACTTCCGCCAGCTGCGTGGTGAGGGCGCTGGCCTGGGAGGTGGCCTCATACAAATCGGCCTGGGTAAAAATCACCAGAGCCACCATCGCAGAGATGGCCAGAAACCCCAGGACCATACCCGGCATCACCGGCAGCCGGGCCCGGATCACCTTCTGCCGGACTTTGACAGGGGCTTGCCGTTCCTCCGGCAGTTGGGCCGGCCTCCGCTTGGGAAGTGCCGTTTCATAGGCGCGGACGTCATAGGCCGCTGCGCCGTTGGTCCGATAGGCCTGTCTTCTGTCGACTCGCTTCTGCGCCATTTGACATCCATTCCTTTCTATTATAGATTACAGTTTTTCCGCCACCCGGAGCTTGGCGCTGCGGGCCCGTGGATTGCGCTCCAGCTCTTCCGCGCCGGAGACAATGGGCTTGCGGGTCACCACCCGCACCTGGGGCGTATGACCGCAGACGCACACCGGAAACTCCGGCGGGCAGGTGCAGCCCTTGGCCGCCGCCGCCATGGCGTTTTTCACAATCCGGTCCTCCAGGGAGTGGAATGTGATCACCGCCAGCCGTCCGCCGGGATTCAGCCGGGGGATGGCCGCCTGCATCATATCGCCCACGGAATTCAATTCGTCGTTGACGGCGATGCGGATGGCCTGGAAGCTGCGCTTGGCCGGGTGCTGCTTTTCCCGCAATGCCTGCCCCGGCATGGCGCTTTTGATGACGTCCACCAGCTCCAAGGTGGTATCGATGGGTTTTTCTCCCCGACGCCGCTCGATGGCTGCGGCAATCAGGGGCGCGTATCGTTCTTCACCGTACTCAAAGAGAATCCGACGCAGTTCCTCCCGCGGCCAGTGGTTGACCACTTCCCAGGCCGTCAGACTGTCGCCGCCGTCCATCCGCATGTCCAGCGGAGCGTCGGCCATATAGGAAAAACCCCGGGCGCCGTCGTCCAGCTGTGGCGAAGACACACCCAGGTCAAAGAGCATCCCGTCCACCTTGTCGATGTGCAGATCCTCCAAAATATGGTCAATCTCCCGGAAATTGCTGTGGACCAGTGTCACCCGGTCCATCCAGGGAGCCAGCCGCTCCCGTGCCACCTGTAAGGCCACCGGGTCCCGGTCCACACTGATGAGCCGGCCCGTGGTCAGCCGTTGGGCAATTTGGCTGGAATGGCCCGCACCGCCCAGGGTGCCGTCCAGATAGATGCCGTCGGGCCGGATGTGCAGCGCGTCGATGCACTCGTCCAGCAAAACAGAAATATGATGAAATTCCATATCAGAATCCAAGCTCCTCCATGGCTGCCGCCAGATTCTCCGGCGTCAGCGTCTCCTGCTCCAGGGCATCATAGGCGGCGGAGTCCCAAATCTCCGCGTGGCCGCCCTGGCCGATAAACGTTACATCCTGCCCCAGCCCGGCATACTGCCGCAGCTCGGCGGGCAGGGAAAACCGGCCCTGCTTGTCCGGTTCACACTTGGCCGCATTGGCAAAGAGAAAGCGCATCTTGCGGGACTGAGAAATGGGCAGGGCATTGTATCGGTCCACAATGGCCTGCCACCCCTCCTCGGTGTACACCGACAGACAGTGGTCCAGTCCCAGTGTCACATAGAAGGCATCGCCAAGCTCCTCGCGGAGCTTGGCGGGAACGAATAATCGGCCTTTGGGGTCCACCGCATGCTTGTACTTGCCGAACATCGTCCCACCTCCTCCACGCTTCTTCCTATCTTTATCCTTTCTCTTCCACTTTG
>DVJJ01000155.1 GCA_018716875.1 Candidatus Avoscillospira avistercoris | reverse complement strand
CCACGGCCGCGGCGTGGCCTGGGCCGCCAACAAGCTGGGTCAAAAGGCCGTCGTTCATATGCCCAAGGGCAGCAGCAAGGCCCGCTATGACAACATCGCCAAGGAAGGCGCCACGGTCACCATCGAGGACGTCAACTACGACGAGTGCGTCCGTATGGCCGCCGCCGAAGCCGCCGAGACCAAGCTGGGCGTTGTCGTGCAGGACACCGCCTGGGAGGGTTACGAGGAAATCCCCTCCTGGATTATGCAGGGCTACGGCACCATGGCCAGCGAGGCCGCCGAGCAGCTGCGGCAGGTGGAAGTCAACCGTCCCACCCATGTGTTTATCCAGGCCGGTGTTGGTTCCCTGGCCGGCGCCGTCGTGGGCTACTTCACCAACCTGTTCCCCAACAATCCCCCCAAGTTTATCGTCATGGAAGCCCGCGCCGCCGACTGCCTGTACCAGGGCGCTCTGGCCGGTGACGGCAACCCCCGCATTGTGGAAGGCGATCTCCAGACCATCATGGCCGGTCTGGCCTGCGGCGAGCCCAACATTCTCTCCTGGGATATCCTCCGCAACCACGTTTCCGCCTTCGTCTCCTGCCCCGACTGGGTCAGCGCCCGCGGTATGCGCATGCTGGGCGTCCCCGTCAAGGGCGATCCCACCGTCATCTCCGGTGAGTCCGGCGCCGTGGGCATGGGCCTGCTGGCCGCTCTGATGGAGACCGACGAATACAAGGATCTCCGCGACGCCATCGGTCTGGACCGCTTCAGCCAGGTATTGCTGTTCTCCACCGAGGGCAACACCGATCCCCTCAAGTTCCGTAAGGTTCTGTGGGACGGCGAATACTCCACCGTGGAATAATCTTTATACACGTTCTGCCCATTCCTTTCGCGCCGCCGGTCTTCCCCCCTTTAGACCGGCGGCGCTTTTTCCCTGTCTGGGGGCATTTCAAAAGAGACTTTCCATTTTCTCCGCCCGGTGTTACAATATTTCCGATGAAACCGGCACAGGCAGGAGGGCTTTTCACATGAAATCGGGAAACAACAAACGGCTGCTGCGGATTTTTGTCTTTTTTCTCTGGGGCATCATTCTGGCGTGGGTAATCCAGGCGTATCTGTCAAAGGAGGGCTCCTCCCTGTCCACCGTCTTCCTTGCTCTGGGTGTGATTCTGGTCTTCCTGGGCCTGTGTTACCGGGTTTCTTTGGCAATGCGGGCCCAACGTCTGGGAAAACAAATCGACAAGGCCGTTTTCCAGTACCAGCTGTCCCACGACGCCGACGCCTACTTGGCCCAGCTGGCCCAATGCGAAGCCCTGCCCGGCGTGGAGCGGACCACGTTCTATGAGCTGCCCGCCCGGGACTATCTGGCCGTTCTGAAAATCCGCGTGCTGCGGGAGACGGGCCGGACGGCAGAATGCCGCGCCGTTCTGGACGCCGCCATGGAGCGCACCACCAACGCTCTGGCCCGGCAATCCTTCCAGGCAGAGGAAGCGCTGCTGCAAGAACAGCCGGAACCGTAACAACCCAACAAGGGGCGTGCTGCAAAATTCATTGCAGCACGCCCCTTGTTCTCAATGGCGGTAATACGAAGTACAGTATGGGGTCTGAGACGCTGGGGTGTTTCGCCCGCTGCGGCGGGCGGGAGTTTCGCGCCGTGCGCGGCGCGGGTATTTCGCCCGCTGCGGCGGGCGACCGGGGGCGCTGCCCCCTGGACCCCTGCGATTTTTTGAAAAAAATCGAGTAAAACTTTTATCTTTTTCCCATTCCCGCCATTCTGCAACAGTCCCCTTATTTTATATCTGCTCGTTATTTCAACAGACGGTAGACGGTCACCGGCGTACCGTCCTCCAGTGTCACCGTTTCGGCGGGCGTCAGGTCCGACAGGTATCCCATATACAGGCTTGGCTGACAGTACAGCGCCGACAAATCCTTTCGCAGCAGATAATCTATAGAGCGGCCGCTGCCGTCCCGGTCCCAACAGACCATCATCCAATACTCCTCGTCCCCAAAGGTGGCTTCCCCGCTGCGGATTACCTCCGAACCGTCGGCGTCGGGGAAATCCTCGTACACCACCCCGTCATAATAGAGGATGGAGTGGAGCAGGGCCAGGGCCGATTGCTCCTCATATTGCAGCAGCAGCGTCTCCCCGGTGCACGGCTCCGTGGCCGTGGTGGAATTATAGTTGGCGATGATACTGTACCGGTAGACCAGATACACCTGGAATTCCGGCATCTGCTTCTGATACCACGACTCCTGAGAAATGGTTTCCAGTTCATCCCCCAAGGCCTGGACAAAGTCCTCGCCCCCGTGCATAGGCATCTGGAACACAAACAGCGACGGCGGCGAACCGCCCGACGCGCCCTCGCCCTCGTGGTCCGTCTGCTCCACATCGAAGCTCAGCGGATACTCCGGCCACTGGGCCGCAAACTCCCGCAGCCGCCAGAACAGACGGACATTGGGATAATTGGTATCGTACCCCAGCTTCCCCGCTTCCACGTCCCGGCCGCCCCGGTAGATGGCCTGGAAGCAAATTTCCGGGTTGTCCTCCAGCCAGTAGAGATATCGCAGCTCTTCCCGCTTGTTGTTCTGGGGCGACGAGACCAGCTCCACCCCCCAGTCCTCCTCCATCTGCCGCAGGATGGTCTTGGGATATGTATTTTGCTGCACCCGTTCCACCATGCCCGGCAGCACCGCCGGACCCACCAGCAAAACCAGTATCAGTACCGCAAGCACCAGCACCACTTTGTCTAAACGGCGCTTTCTCCGATGGCGGCCCCATACGGTCTCATATTCCTCCGCCTGATGGGGCAGGTCCTCCGGCGGCGGCCGGTCCTCCGGTTCGTCCTCCTCCAGCAGCTCCTCAAAATCCCAGTCCTCAGTCTGCTCCTTCTCTTCCTCCTCCGTATCCTCCAGAGCGGAAAAGTCCAGGTCCTCCGATTCGGCTTCCTCCGGCGGTTCCTCCTCCGCATCCTCCAGGGCGGAAAAATCCAGGTCCTCCGATTCGGCAGGCGTCTCCTGGGGTTCCGGACGGACCTCCGGCGACTGGAACGACGGTCTCCGTGGCTGCCGGTCCGTGGCCATGCGCCGGGCCATCTGATAGGCCCGGTGGAGCGCCTGGAACCCCTCCGGGTCCTCCTCCGGATGCACCTCCTTAATCCGCTGGGCATAGGCCCGCTTGATGGTCTCCGTATCCGATGGACCCGGCAGCCCCAATTCTCTCCATGGACTGTTCACGGTACACCTCCTGTATCCATACAAGAATTTCCTCCATTGTACCACAGCCGGCGGCCCCTGTACATCGGGACTTTTCGCCCCTCCCTTGACGGCGGCCCATTCCCCCTGTTAAGATAGTACAAGATACATTGGAAATGGGGTATGGTTATGGCAATCATCGGCATCGATTTGGGGACCACCAACAGTCTGGCCGCCGTCTGGAAGGATGGCCGCTGTCAGCTGATTCCCAATGCTTCCGGCGCCTATCTGACGCCCAGCGTGGTCAGCGTGGAGGAGGACGGCTCCATTCTGGTGGGACAGGCCGCCAAGGAGCGGCTGATTTCCCATCCTGACCGGACCATCTCCCGCTTCAAGCGCCACATGGGCACCCGGCAAGTCTTCACCCTGGGAAAAAAACAATTCTATCCCGAAGAGCTGTCGGCCCTGGTGCTGCGGCGGCTGCGGGAGGATGCGGAGTGTTTTCTGGGCGAACCGGTCACCGAGGCCGTCATCAGTGTGCCCGCCTATTTCACCGAGGCCCAGCGGGCCGCCACCAAGCGGGCCGGAACATTGGCCGGTCTGGTGGTGGAACGGCTGGTCAACGAGCCCTCCGCCGCTGCCCTGTCGGCCCACATCCAGGAGGGCGCCGACGACCGGGTCTGTCTCGTCTTCGACCTGGGCGGCGGCACCCTGGACGTGTCCCTGGTGGAGCGGTTTGAAAACGTGGTCAGCGTCACCGCCGTCAGCGGCGACAACCGGTTGGGCGGCTCCGACTTCGATTTGGCCATGGCCCAGGCCTTTTGTCAGGAGACCGGCATGGACTTCGACCATCTGACAACGGGACAACAAGAGCTGTTAATCCGCCAGGCGGAGACGTGCAAAATCGCCCTGACCACCCAGCCCATGGCCATGATGGTGGTGTCCTTTGACGACGTTCACGCCTCTCTGACCATCACCAATGAATGGCTCATCCGCAAGTGCGGCCGGTTGTTCAAACGGATGACGGCCCCCATTCAGCAGGTCTTGCGGGACGCGGGTCTGTCGCCCCAGGCGTTGGACGAGCTGGTGCTGGTGGGCGGCTCCAGCCATATGCCCTCGGTCCGGCAGTACATCTCGAAGACGCTGGGCATGGAGCCGTGCCAGAACAGCCGCCCCGACACGGCCATTGCCCTGGGCGCCGGTATCTGTGCCGGTATGAAGGCCCGGTGCGCCGACATCCGGGAGCTGGTGCTGACGGACGTCTGCCCCTTTACCCTGGGCGTGGCGGTGTTCAACCCGGAGCAGCCCCGCCGTCACCGCATGTGCCCCATCATTGAGCGGAACAGCGTCCTGCCCTCCAGTAAGGAAAACGTCTTCTGGACCATCCGCGACCGGCAGCGCCGGGTGGATATTGAGGTCTATCAGGGCGAACAGCCCTATTGTCAGGACAATACCCTGTTGGGGAAACTGTCCGTGCCGGTGCCCCAGGGTCCGGCCGGGACCCAGCAGGTCCGCGTTCGGTTCAGCTACGATATCAACGGTCTCCTGGAGGTGGAATGCCGCACGGCCATCAAGGAAGAATCGGCCATTCTGCTGCAAAATCAGGAGATGACACCGGCGGAGGTGGAAAAACGGCTGCAAGCCCTGTCGGCATTAAAGCTGCATCCACGGGAACAGGAGGTTCCCCGTGCCCTGCTGGCACGGGCTGAGCGGCTGTATGCCTCGTCTCTCGGGGAAACCCGCGCCGCCCTGGACCAGGCCCTTTCCTGGTATCAGCGGGAGCTGTCCTCTCAGGAACCCCTCCGGGTGGCCAAGGCATCCCGGCGGATGGAGCAAATGTTGGACTCAGTGGAAGCCTATCTGGGACGGGACCCCTTCGCGGATGGCTTCCCCCAGTGGGATGACCCGGAGTAATCCCCTTGACAGGGGATGGTCTTCCCTGTATAATCGATACATACCAATCGTATGTTTTTAAGGAGGCGGGTCCATGGCGCGGAATAAGTACCCGGAGGTTACGGAGGAACGGATTCTCGACGTGGCGCAGCGTCTCTTTTTGGAAAAGGGCTATGAAAACACCACGATTCAGGACATTGTGGACCAGCTGGACGGGTTGACCAAAGGAGCCGTGTACCACCACTTCAAATCGAAAGAGGACATTCTGGACGCGGTGGGCGACCGGATGTTTCTTCGCAATAACCCTTTTGAAGCGGTCCGGGGCTGCGACGAGCTCAACGGCCTGGAAAAGCTGCGGGAGGTCGTCCGGCTCAACCAGGCCGACGCAGCCCGCACCAGTCTGACGGTTCAGTCCATTCCCCTGACCCATAATCCCCGCATTCTGGTGGGCATGATCGACGCCAACCGGCGCATTCTCACCCCCTATTTTCTGGAGCTGCTGGAGGAGGGCAACCGGGACGGTTCCCTCCACACGGCCTATGCCCGGGAAATCGCGGAACTGCTGCCCCTGCTCACCAGTTTGTGGCTGCTGCCGTCAGTGTTCCCGGCCACCAAGGCGGAGCTGCGGCGAAAGTTCCAGTTTCTTGAGGAAATGATGGAAAAGATGGGCGTTCCCCTGTTTGACGATTCCATTCGCCGTCTGGTGGACGCATTCTTTGCACAAATTCCCGAACTAAAATAAAATTGCCCTTGGGCAATTTTATTTTGGAATAATACATTCATTCGGTAGGTATGTTTTATAGTATGCCGCGCAGCGGTTTTTTCTTTTAGATAATACATACCACCCGAAGGTATGAAAGGAGTCCTTTTTATGAACCGATTACACAGCCCCGCCGGTGGGCGGCCCCGCTCCACCCTTCCTGTCACTCCCCTGCCGTTGCTCCACTGGCCGCGCCGTGGACGGCGAATGGAGGGTTAGGCCATGGTCCCGCAAAAACTGTTTACCCGCAATTTCACCCTGCTGCTGTTGGGGCAAATCAGCTCTTTGCTGGGCAACTATACGTTGAAATTCGCCCTGTCCATGTATGTGCTGGATAAAACGGGGTCTGCGTCGATTTTTGCGTCTCTGCTGGCGGCGGCGCTGCTGCCTACCATTCTGCTGTCACCCTTGGGGGGAATTCTGGCGGACCGGGCCGACCGGCGGCGCTCCATGGTGACGTTGGACGTACTCTCCGGCGCGTCCGTGGCCGTCGCCGGGCTGCTGCTGCCCCTGGGGCAGGAAATCGGCGTCATCGCCGGACTGCTGGTGGTCCTTTCGGTACTGGCTGCCTTTGAATCCCCCACGGTTCAGGCCTGCATTCCTCAGATGCTTCCGCCGGACCAGCTGATGAAAGGAAACGCGGCTGTCAATCAGGTGCAGGCCATTGCCGGACTGATAACCCCGTTTCTGGGCAGCGTCGTGTATACGGCCTTCGGTCTGATGCCAGTGCTGTGGGGGACGGTAGTCTGTTTCTGGCTGACGGCGGCTCTGGAATGCGGGCTCCATCTGAAACGGCCCCACAAAGCGGCTCCGCTTCCCCTCCGGACCGTTCTGCGGGAGGAGTTTTCCGCCGGATTCCACTTTCTGCGGCGGGAACGGCCGGAAATTGTCCAGCTGCTTCTGCTGGCGGCGCTGGCCAGTTTGTTTGTAGCTGGTACTGTGGTGGTGGGCTTCCCCTTTCTGGTCCGTACAGTCCTGGGGCTTCCGGCAGGGTATTACGGCGCGGCGGAAAGCGCCATGGGCGTGGCCGCCGTGCTGGGCAGTCTCTTTGTGGGTCTGATGGCCCAGCGGTTCCGTCTGCGTTGGCTGGCCCTGGTATTTGTGGGATTGGGGCTCTGTCTACTTCCGGCGGGGTTGGTATTCCGATTGCCTTTGAACACGCTGGGCGTCTATTTAGTACTGCTGCTGGCCTTCTGCGCCGGTCAGTTCGGGTGCAGTCTCTTCTCCACCTGCGCCGTCTCCGTCATCCAGGCCCGCACGCCGGACCATCTGATGGGCAAGGTCATGGCCTGTGTTTTTACCCTCTCCATGTGTGCCCAGCCCGTGGGCCAAATCGTCTATGGCGCCCTGTTTGACTGGTTCGCCCGCAGCCCCGGATGGGTTCTAATCCCCAGCGGCCTGCTGGTCTGCGCCATTGGCTGTCTGTCCGCCCGGTTCTTTCTGCGCTTGGAGTCGCACTGATACTGTCTATTCCAAAGAAGGTAGAACGATGGTAGCACAAAACGGTAACGCGTTCCACCTGACAGCGGGAAAACGCTCTGTTGGATATATGGCAAAACCCCGCAAAGCATAAGCTTTACGGGGTTAACAGCTGGTGCGCTGGACGGCGCAAAACACGAACCGCCCAGCCCGCCCCCCTCGACCGCGCTCTCCACGAGATCCAGCGTCACCTTGCAACGCTCGCCGGTGTAATTCAGTACCAGCACCAGCTTGTCGTCGTCGTAGAGGTACACGGAATTGAGAAAAGTGTCCACCAAAAAGGCCCGATAACCTTCGTCTGAGACGTCCCCGTCCCTGAACCGCTCCAGAAAGTAGACCACCTGATCCCGCTCCAGCGTCGGCTCCGCTATGAGCTGCTGGGCGATCCCCTTCTCGATCTGGCCGCGCTCTGCCTCCAGCTCCATGAGGCGCGACTTCGTGCTGGGCGTTATGATCCCCGCCTCAATCGCTGCGAGCATATTCTGGATCGCCTTCTCGTTTTCCTTCTGCCGGGCTTCGAGGGCATGGAGGGCGCTCTCGTCCTTCTCACGCTGCTGGTACTCCATGCACTTGTCGGCGACCTCGTTCACGAAGTCGTCGGAGTGTATCAGGGCCACGAGCTCGTCGATCACCAGCTGCTCGATCCATTCCTTCGGGGCCCGCTCCTTCTTGCATTTATGCGCCCGGCGGCCGTTACATGTGTAATAGTTATACACCCGGCCGCTCCGTCCGGTGCCTCCGTCGCCCGTCATAGGCTCGCCACAATGGCCGCAGAACAGCTTCGCGGTGAGCAGAAAGCTGGTGGCTCTGTCTGCTGCCGGTGCCCGGTGGTGCTTCTCCACCATGCCCTGACACCGATCGAACAGCTCCCGATCCACTATGGCCGGGATCCCGGCCTCCACCCGTATGTCGCGGAACTCGTACACGCCGACGTACTTCTCGTTCTGGAGGATCCGGCGCAGGCTATTTTTATTAAACAGCCCGCCGCGGCTCGTCCGGTAGCCTTCGGCGTTCAGTCTGGTGTATATATCCTTCGCCCGCTCGCCTGCTGCGTATTCCTCAAAGATACGGCGCACGATCGGAGCCGTGGCCGGATCAATCTCGAAGCGGCCGTCCGGGCCCTTCCTGAGTCCGAGGACAGTCTGGCCCAGTGTTTTGAGCTCCAGAGCGCTGTCATAATACCCGCGCTTCACGTTCTGGCTCAGGTTTTCGCTGTAATACTCGGCGTACCCTTCCATGACAGACTCCAGAATAATGCCCTCCGGGCCCTCTGGGATCGACTCCTTCGCGTAGAATATGCGGACGCCGTTCTTTTTCAGTTTGTATTTATACATGGCCGAGTCGTACCGGTTACGAGCAAAGCGATCCATTTTCCAGCAGATCACGGCCTGAAAGACGCCGCGCTCGCAGTCCCGGAGCATACGCTGGAAATCCGGCCGCTTGTCTGATCTGCCGGTGAGGGCCTTGTCTACATATTCACCCACGACCGTGAGGCCGTTCCTCCGGGCGAAGTCGTGGCACTCTCTGAGCTGTCCCTCTATACTTTCTTCACGCTGGCCGCTGCTGGAGTACCGGGCATAAATGACCGCCGGGATCAGCGGGGCCGCTTTTTTCTGCGCCATTATGCCCCACCCCCTGAAAACAGAACAGCGGCCGCCTTATAGATCGCTGTCCCCTTGTGCGGGTGAATATAGTCCGCTGGCTCCCTACCGTTAAGGGATCGCAGCAACGCCGGATCCGCAACTACCTGATCCGCGAAATTGTAAAACGAACCGGCGGCCGGATCCTCCAGCATATTGCCAAGGCTGGATCCCTGCAAACTCTGGCGCACGGCATAGCCAAACAGTGCTGCCCGATCCCGCTCTCCAGTCTGGCTGACAATCTGCCGGAGTAGCCCGGCGGCCCCAATGAAAGCGGAGAACCGGACGCCAAGACCGACAGCCAGCGCCACAAGTTCAGGGCCCGGACTCTCCAGATCGTCCTCACCCGTCGCCCGGCTAATCATGCACGAGGCGTCGTCCTTCGTGATCCCGTCCGGGATAAACACGCCGAGATCCTTCAAGTATGCAAGCTGCCGCTCCGTGGGCCCACTGAGCACCCTCGGCTCATAATTCAGGAAGCAGCCAAGAGCTCCGGCCGGTTTTCCAAACTCCAAGTGAGAGAGCTCGCCGATCGGCTCCGCTTTTTTGTACTCATGCCGGACGGTGACGGCGACCTCGATCCGCTGCGCTGGCTCCGTTTTTTCCTTCGGGGGCTCCGGCAGCTTTTTGAGCTTCTCATGCACCGGACTGTCTGGATCTGCGAGCTCGTCGAGCCATGATGTCCTCTTTTTTACCTCTGGAGCTGGCGGCGGTGTGTCCGCTGGTTTTTCTTTTTTGACCGGATCAGGATCCGGCCGTTTCTTGAATAGTTTGTCAAAAAGTCCCACAATGACCTCCATGCCCGCCTCGTGCGGGCTTATTTTTTATCTATAACCAGCGCTGCCCCCTCAAACAGAAGGGGCAACGCCGGCACACCTATGATCCGAGAGTGAAGTCAACCCAGATCACATTGCCTTCCCTTTTTTCACGAGCGGGCGCTTGTTGCTTTTAAGTACCATGAGCGCCGACTCTCTGGCGGCGTCGGTAGCTTCTCGCCACGACTCCAAGAGCTCCCGTTCATCAACAGAAAGAACGGGATCCGGCGGTGCTTCGCCGAAGAAAACGCTCACACTCTCCACATTGTAGACCTCGCAGAGCTTCAAGAACATGTCGGCGTCCGGCTGTCCTCTGCCCTGCTCCCATGCGCTCACCGTCTGATTGCTTTTTCCTAATAGCTTGCCAGCCTCGCGTATTGTGAGGCCCGCCCGCTCTCGGTATTGCTTCAAAAGTCCGGCAATTCTGAGGCGTGTTTCGCTCTGGCTGTCTGCCACGCTATCACCTCCCCGCCTACTAATATAACATAGCGACACGCTGAAATCAATAATTTTGCCTATGTTTTTTATAAAAATATTGCGAAAACAGCTTGACAGCCCACAAAACATAGGCTATACTAAGACCGTGCCCAGAAATTGTGGGCACACGAAAGGAGAAAACAACACCATGATGAGAGAAGAATTTGAACAGAGAACCGGCTTTTTACCGACTTTATCCCTTTATTCCATTATCGAAAAATATTACATGAATTTTGACGGAGACAAGGACGCATTTTGCAAGGCGTACAAAAAGAACGCGGACGGGATCGCGACAATGATCCAGCACGAGGCCGACATGCAGGAAATAAACGCCCAGATCGCGGCCGAGAAGGCAGCCAAGAGCTACGAGGCCCGGATCGCTGAGCTGGAGAAAGCTCTGGAGCGCGAACAAGAGTGGAAGCCCTACGAGGACACCGACAACGTGCAGCAGGCTGACTACACCAGACTGCAAACTGCTGGAGGCACGCGGACACTCACCGACGCCGAGGCCAAGGATCTGCTTTATGACTGGTACGGCTTCGCCAAGGAGAAGATCAAGATCCACCGGACACTCCCGCGGTACGAAGTCAACCGGCACCGGCAGCTCCGCAAAGTCGGAGAAATCGACCGGGCCCCGATCTACAACGCGACCGACTGGAACTATATCCGCTTCGACTGCGGCTGCATGAGCTACGAGCTCTACAACGACAACCTGCGGCCGTATCTGCACTGAGAAAGGAGACAAGCACATGAAAGTCTTTTACACATTCGGATCCGACAGCCGTTTCCCGTTCTGCGGCGGCTGGGTAGAAATCGACGCCGACAACATGAAGCAGGCCCACGCTATTTTCCGGGCCTGCTACCCGGACAGAGAGCCGGGGATCCTGAACTGCTCCGACTAACCTACAACTGCGGCAGCGTATCGTCCGGGGCATGATCCGGGTGAGCGAACGCACCGCCAATATGCGAAAGCCGGAAAAGTTCGAGTACCGCAAGCACATGACGGCCGCGTTCATGGATATGCTGGAGCTCTGCATTGAGGCCAACCGATCACGGGGCCAGAAGCGTGTAGAGCTGCAAAACAGAATGGACACGAAGCTGGACGTGCTGCGCTCTCTGGTAGATACGGCAGTATCACCGGAGGATCGTCTGATCTCTCCGGGGCTCCATGAAATCTGGAGCAAAGAACTGAACGAAATCGGGCGTATGCTCGGCGGCTGGAAAAAGTCGAACGAGTGAGCCCGTGGGGAATGTGTCGTGATAAAAGGGGGCGCTGCGTGATCCGCGGGGGCAACTGGAACAACGGTGCGAACGCTGGTGTGTTCAACTTCAACGGCAACAACTCCCGCGCGAATGTGAACACGAACGTCGGCTTCCGCTCCGCTCTTGCCTTTTTCGCTTATTTCCTGCGGGCCAAGGCCCAGCAGGGGCACCAAGGCAAAAGGGACGCATTTCCCGGCCGACAAGGCCAAAGATACACGCTCGTGCAGCTCGCCGGTGGAGGCCACCGGGGGCGGCGGGCAAACCGCGCAGGCTGGCCGATCCTGCCATGCAGGTGAAGGGCGGCCGGGAACCCGCGGAGCGGCGACCGCCGGGGAACGGCTGATCCAAGGAGTGTCACACGCGGGCCATTTTTTTGAAATCAAGGAAGGAGTGAAGGCATGGAACCAACAAACCGGCCCTCCCTTCTGGAGAGGATATACTCGTGGGAAAACCTGCTGAACGCATACCACGAGGCAGCAAGCGAGAAATGGTATCGGGACGACGTGGCGGCCTTCTCGGCCCGGCTGGAGGAAAACCTGATCGGCATACAAAACGACTTGATCTGGCGCACCTACACCGTGGGCCGATACCGGCAGTTTTACGTCTCGGAGCCAAAGCGTCGGCTCATTATGGCGCTGGGCTTCCGGGATCGCGTCGTTCAATGGGCCATTTATTTGCAGGTAAACCAAGAGCTCGACAATGGCATGATATACCACAGCTACGGGTGCAGAGTCGGCAAAGGCACCACCCGATCGGCTGACCGGCTCCAATACTGGGCCGCGCTCGTTGACCGAAAAGCCGGGCCACCGTGGCACTACTTAAAACTGGATATTTCAAAATATTTCTACCGAGTGGATCACAGTGTTCTGCTCGGTATTTTAGCGCGGAAATATCCGGGCGAGGACGGTTTTCTCTGGCTCATGGGTACGATCGTCAACTGCGACCATACACCCTTCGGCCTGCCTCCGGGTAAGTCGGCCGACGAGGTGCCGCCAACGGAGCGGCTTTTCGAGGTAGGTATGCCGATCGGCAACCTCACCAGCCAGCTGCTCGCAAACGTCTGTCTCAACGAGCTGGATCAGTATATCAAGCACGAGCTGAAAGCCCATTTTTACGTCCGGTATATGGACGACATGGTGCTGCTGCACCGAGACGCCAGCGTGCTGAACGAATGGCGGGCACTCATTGAGGACTACCTCAACGAAGTGCTGCGCCTCGAACTCAACAGCAAGACCGCGATCGGCCTCGTGAAGCACGGGATCACCTTCGTGGGCTGCCGCATTTTTCCGGGCGGCCGGAAACCCACGAGGCAGAGTATCAAGAAAGCCAAGGCCCGTATGCGCTATATCGCCAAGGAATACGAGGCCGGGCTGATTGACTTCGACGCGGTGGACGCCACCATGCAGAGCTACTTCGGTATGCTGGGCCACTGTTCGACGCACGGGCTCCAGAAGTGGATCGAAAACAACATCAAATTCAAACGCAGGGACGGCGAACAGTCTCAGGAGGTGAACACATGGACGTAACAGCGATCATTATAGCCGCAAGCATACCCTCGGCGCTGACCGGCTTCTGTTTTTGGCTGATCGAGCAGCGACTCCAGAAACGGGAAAAGAAGCGCGACGACGAGGAAAAGCGGCGTCGAGCTGCTGAGGAAAAGCGGGAAAAGAACCGCGAAAAGCAAGAGCTTTTTCTGGTGCAGGGCGTCGGAGCTGCGATCGCCCTCGGCGAGGCAACAGCCAGAGCCGTGCAGCGGATCCCGGACGCAAACTGCAACGGCGACATGCACGCCGCGCTGGAATATGCGGCAAAGGTGAAACACGAGCAAAAGGACTTTTTGACCAAGCAGGGGATCGGCGCACTGTTCGACTAAGGGAGGTGGAAATCATGCGCGGAGAATATGAAGAACTCACCGGGGAAGCCGAGGATCCGCAGGTGCAGATCGAGCGGCTCACGCTGGAGAACCAACGGCTCAGGAAACAGATCCGGCAGCTGAAAGCAGCGGCCAAGCTCAACAAGAAAGTGGAGTTTTCAAAGCTCATTTTCGTGGGTGTGAGCGTCGTCACCGTGGCGATCGTTCTGTTTTCCTGCCGCATGATCTGGATCACCATGGACACCTCAGCGCTCGGCTACCTGATCCCGGCAGTATTCACAGAAATGGCCGCGGCTACGGGCTTTTACTACTCCAAGGCCAAGGCAGAGAACAAAATCAAACTTATGGCCGCTGCTGGCGTACAACCAGAGGCGGCCAATTTTAACGACATGTAAGGAGGACAACGACATGAGCGTAAAACTGAAAGGCATTGACGTGTCCAAGTGGCAGGGAGCGATCGACTGGGCCAAGGTGGCCGGGGACGGCGTAAAGTTCGCCATGATCCGGCTCGGCTACGGCAGCAAGGACGGGACAGCCTGCGGCGCGGACGGCTACTATCAGAAGAACGTCGAGGGAGCCCTGAAAAATGGGATCGCCGTCGGCTGCTACTTTTACAGCTACGCCCTGACCGTCGAGGCCGTCAAAAGGGAGGCGGCGTTTGTGATCCAGCAGCTTGCCAAGTACAAGGGCCGGATCCTCTACCCGATCGCCTTCGACATTGAGGATAAGACGCAGGCAGGGCTCGGCCGGAGTACCCTCACCGCTATGGTGACGGCGTTCTGCTCCGCGCTGGAGGCGGCGGGCTATTATGCGAGCTTTTACTGCAACGCAGACTGGGCCCGCAACCGTCTGGACATGAACGCGCTCGCCCGCTTCGACTTCTGGCTGGCTCAGTGGGCCAGCGCTCCGACCTATACCGGGCACGCCTACAACATGTGGCAGAGCTCCAGCAAGGGCTCCGTGGCCGGTATCAGCGGCAACGTGGACATGGACACCGCCTTCGTGGACTATGAGGCGGTAATCAAAAAGAATAGGCTCAACGGCTACACCGGAGAAAGCACCGGAGCCGGGGCCGGAAATGGAGGCAATATGTCCGAGAGACAGAACTTCGTAAACACGGCGGCGTCTTTTATCGGCTGCAAAGAAGCGGACGGCAGCCACCGCCAGATCATTGACATTTACAACGCGCACAAGCCGCTCGCCCGCGGCTACGCCGTGAAGTACACAGACGCATGGTGCGCCACCTTCGTGTCGGCCATGGCGATCAAGTGCGGCCTGACCGATATTATCCCGACCGAGTGCGGGTGCGGCCAAATGATCCGACTTTTCCAGAAGCTCGGAGAATGGCAGGAAAATGACGCATACACCCCGCAGCCCGGCGACGTGATTTTCTACGACTGGCAGGACTCCGGCGTCGGTGACAATACCGGGGCGTCCGATCACGTCGGTATCGTGGAGAGCGTGAGCGGCTCCACCATGAAGGTGATCGAAGGCAACATGAGCAACGCCGTGGGCCGTCGCACTTTGCAGGTAAATGGCCGGTATATTCGCGGCTACGGCCTGCCGAAATTCAAGGGCGGCGCGGCCAGCTCCGGGAACACCGACAGCAAGCCCGCCAGCGGCACCGGCAAAAAGACCGTGGCGCAGCTGGCTGACGAGGTACTGGCCGGTAAATGGGGCAACGGCGCAGACCGCAAGAGCCGCCTCACCGCTGCCGGGTATGACTACGACGCCGTGCAGAACGCCGTCAACGCGAAGCTGTCCGGCCAGAAGGCCAAAAAGTCCAACACCGAGATCGCCAAGGAAGTGATCGCCGGTAAGTGGGGCAACGGGGCAGACCGCAGGAAACGTCTGGAGGCCGCGGGCTATAACTACGCAGCCGTGCAGGCAATCGTCAACAAGCTGATCGGCTAAGGAGGGGACAACATGAACGAGAATATGCAGCAAATCGTGAGCGCCTGCGTGCCCGTCCTCTGCCTGCTCATTACAGCGGGCGGGGGCTATCTGGTAGCGCTGGTGAGAAAACGCACCGCCCAGATCGCGAAGGAGCTCGACAACGCCACCGCCGCCAAGTACATGAACATGGCAGCTGACGCGGTGGCGCAGGCCGTCACCTACACGGCCCAGACCTTCACCGACGCGCTGAAAGCTGAGGGCAAGTTCACCAAGGAACGGCAGATCGAAGCCTTCAACAAGGCCAAAGACAAAACGCTGGAGATCCTCGGCGAAACCGCTGTCAAAGCGCTGGGCGAAATCTACGGCGACTTCGACGCATGGGTGGACACCAAGATCGAGCAGGTGTGCCGCGAAATCAAGACGCCGGAGGCCGACAAGACCGCGGCCACAACCGCAGCGGCGACGGCTGCCAGTGTAGCGACCACGATCGCCACCACAGCGGTGCAGCAGATCGCGGCCGAGGCCGTCCCGGCGACGGCTGCTGCCGAAGTGCAGGACACGAAAACAGAATAAAAGGCCCTGAGAGCTCGTGTGAGCCCCTCAGAGACACGAAAAGAGCCCGGCGGGTAGTTTATACCCTCCGGGCTTTTTCTGCGCCTTCTCGGCCTCTATTTTGAGAATTTGAGCACCACGGCCACCACCTTTTTGAAAAAGTGGAGCGCCCGTTTTCCTGTGTTCAAATTCGCGCCTTCTGGTGCGCGAGGCGGGACTTGAACCCGCACGTGCGTAATG
>DVJJ01000154.1 GCA_018716875.1 Candidatus Avoscillospira avistercoris | reverse complement strand
CCAGAGGCAGCGCCTCTGGTCGCTGGCCGCAGCCAGCGAAATTCCCGCCCGCCGCAGCGGGCGAAACTCCCGCGCCGCGCACGGCGCGAAATCCCCTATCGTCCCAAAGCGCCATCCGCAGATGGCGCAATCCCCACGGCGAAGCCGTAAGGCCGCCGTCCCCACCCCATCACGGGGTGGCGGACGGCGGCCTTCTTGCGGTACCGGGTACCGTTGTCCGGTGCATTGGGGCGCAATCTTCCCCCCTACCAGCGGCGGGGGCAAGCCCCCGCCCTACACAGCGGAACCAATCAGCCTGTGGAAAATGGCAACTGCCTACCAGCGGCGGCACACACAGGTGCCGCCCTACGTTCTTTATTGGTGGTGCGTTCATGTTTGCGGTCTGGCATATAATGGCCCCCCGCCGTCCACCCCGCAGGGGCGGCGGCGGGGGCCATGGCCTGCGGCCGGGGGTTGCGCCATCTGCGGATGGCGCTGGGGACGACAGAGGATTTCGCCCGCTGCGGCGGGCGACCGGGGACGCTGTCCCCTGGACCCCTGCGATTTTTTGAAAAAAATCGAGTAAAACTTTTATCTGTTTGTGCGTGGGACGGGGACTGTGCTATCGATAAGTTTTGCATTTTTTCCCACAATACGGTATAATCGAACCAATACGACCCACAGGAGGCGGGCTGTCTATGTACAAACTGATGCTGGTAGAGGACGAGGCCATCGTCCGCGAAAGCATGATTCACAATATCGACTGGGAACGCTACGGCTTTACCATGGCCTGCGCCTGCGAAAACGGCCGCGAAGCCCTGGAACGCATTGGCTCCGTCCTGCCCGATGTGGTGGTCACGGATATCTGTATGCCCTTTGTGGATGGTCTCGAGCTGGCCCGCCATCTCCAGGAACACTATCCGTCCATCTTTGTGGTGATTCTCACGGGATTCAGTGAATTTTCCTATGCCCAACAGGCCATCAAACTGCGGGTCCATGATTTTATTCTGAAACCTGTCGTGCCCAGGGAATTCTGTGCCATTCTGGAAAAGCTCTCCGCCGATCTGGACAGCCGCAACAGCCAGCGGAGCAGTCTCCGCTCCCTGCAAAGCCGGGCCTATCAGGCCGAAACCATTCTGCGAAGCGCCCTGTTCCGCACCATTCTGCGGACCCAGCCTACCGCCGACCAGGTTCGCCGCAGCGCCGAGGAAGCCGGTTTGCAGCTGAGCTGCGCCGTTTACGGCGCGGTGTTTTGTCAGCCCCAGGGCCGTCTGGAAGCCGCCACCCAGTCCCAGCACCTCCAGGACGCAGCCCAATCCGTTGCCACCCGGTTCCCCCACTGCACCGCCGCCGTCGTGGAGGACGTCTATCCGGTGCTGCTGGTGGGCGGTCGCACCGATGAGGAAGTCACCAGCCGTTGCCGTGACGCCGCCACCATGCTCTCCGACGCCGTGGCCCGTCTCACCGGCGCCCCCGCCGCTACGGGTATCGGCTCCTGCTGCACCGGTCCCGGCAGTCTCCACCGAACCTTCCGGGAGGCCCATCACGCCCTGGGCTACGCCTTCACCCAGCCCCAGCGGCTTCTGGTGGACCATCTTTGCCGGGCCGCCGAGCGGTCCGTCACCGAGGCGGACCCCCTGCCCTCCACCCAACCCCTGCGTCAAGCCCTGGCCGACGGCAACGGCGACGAGGTGGAGCGCCGGATGCAGGCCCTTTTCGATGAACTGCGCCACCGCAAACTCCACCGGGACGGCTGTCTGCCCCTGCTGGAGCGGCTGCGCTTTGCCCTGACGGACCTGATTCCCGCCGATGGCGTCAGCGCCGCCCCCCTCCTGTCGCCCACGGACCAATGGCTGACACTGGACCAGGCCCAGCAGGAATTATCCCAGCTGGCCGCCTTTCTGCTGCGTTTGGCCCGGACCTCCGAGGATGACGACCCGGCCCGGCTCTGCGTGGAACGGGCCATGGGATTGATTCAGCAGAACTACCACGACAGCGCCTTTTCTCTGACGGAGCTGCTGAGTCTGCTCAACGTCAGTAAAAGCTACTTTTCCTCTGCCTTTAAGGCCCGGACAGGCCAGACCTTTACGGAATATTTGACGGCGGTCCGCATGGAGAAGGCCAAACTGCTGCTGACCACCTCCAATCTCCGGACCCAGGAGATTGCCGACCGCATTGGCTTTACAGACCCCCACTATTTTTCCGTGGCCTTTAAACGGACCGTTGGCAAAACGCCCAGGGAATACCGGGAGGAAGGACGATGAAGCACCGCCGCTACAGCATCGCCACGGCCATGGTCACCGCCTTTACCATTCTGATTATGGCCGTGACGCTGGTCATCAACGCCCGCTCCTATGAAAATAACCGCCGTCAGCTCCAAAGTGTGGCCACCGATTACACCAACCAGCTGATTTCCCAGGTCAACTCCCAGATGGACATGTATGTGGACTATCTCAAGGACCTGTCCAATTTTATCGTCCGCAACAGTGCCGTAACGGCCTATCTGCGGGATTCGTCCCAGCAGGAGGCCGTTGCGTCCATTCTGAGCCACGCGGCCACCACACGGGATGAGATTTTCGCCATTGCCCTGGCTGCTGCCGACGGCCGGGTGCTCTTTGACGACCCCTCCTACCGTCTCAATCCCTACGCCACCTATCAGAACGCCGGATGGTTCCAAACGGCGGTGGAACAGCCCGATCAGGTCCATATCTCCACCTCCCGTGTGGAAAATCTGGTGGAGGGTCAATATCCCTGGGTCATCTCCCTGTCCCAGGCCATCACCGACGGCCAGGGCAATCTCCTGGGCGTGTTGCTGGTGGACCTGCGTTACGACATTATCACGGATATCTGTGCCAGTGTGGACCTGGGCAACCGTGGCTATCTCTTTCTGGTGGACAGCAGCGGCGCCATTCTGTGGCATCCCAAACAAAAGCTGCTCAACGCGGGCCTGTTGCAGGAGCACATGGAAGCTGTGGGACGGGAGGACAGCCAACCCCTGACCATCAGCGACGAAAAGGGCCAGCGGCTCTATTTCTCCCACCGCTCCCAATCCACCGGCTGGACTGTGGTGGGCGTGGCCTACGCCGAGGAGCTGCAGGAGCCCCAATCGGAACTGTTCCGTCAATATCTTGTCATCGACGCTGTCGCCGTGGGAGCGGCCCTGCTCCTGTCCATTCTCATTTCCCGCGCCATCACCACCCCCCTGCGGAAGCTGACCACCATTATGCAGTCGGTGGAGGGCGGCGATTTCACCGTCCGCAGCGATATCCGCTCCGGCAGCGAGGTCACCCAGCTCAGCGACACCTTCAACCATATGATTAGCACCATTCAAGCGTTGATGGCCGATCAGAAGCGGACGGAGGAACAGAAGCGGGAGACGGAATGGGCGCTGCTGCAAGCCCAGATCAAGCCCCATTTCCTTTACAATACGCTGGACTCCATTATTTGGATGAGCCACGCCGGGCGCAATGAAGAGGTGGTGGAGATGACGCAGGCATTGGCCCAACTGCTGCGGACCTCCATTGGCCGCGGGGAGGATATTATTACCCTCCGGGAGGAGGTCTCCCATGTGGAAAGCTATCTGACCATCCAGAAAATGCGCTACCGGGAGAAGCTCCGTTATGAGCTGGACGTGGAGCCGGACACCCTGGACTGCCGTCTGCCCAAGCTGGTCTTGCAGCCCTTGGTGGAAAATGCCATCTATCACGGCATCAAGGTCAAGGAGGACGGCGGCTCCATCCGGGTCACCTCCATGCTGGACGAAGACCAATTGATTATCACCGTGGAGGACGACGGCCGGGGTATGACGCCGGAGCAGCTGGCCCACATTCTCGAGCCCAAGGAAAGCGACGAGGGCTCGTCGAAAATCGGCGTGTACAACGTCCATGAACGGCTGCAAATGTACTTCGGCAGCCAATTCGGCCTGAAATTCTTCTCTGAGCCGGACCGGGGCACCACGGCCATGCTGATTCTGCCCCGGCTGACGGAGGAAACGGAGGAACCCGACCATGCGGTATCG
The DNA here is from genome assembly GCA_018716875.1 of Candidatus Avoscillospira avistercoris. Lineage (GTDB taxonomy): Bacteria > Bacillota > Clostridia > Oscillospirales > Oscillospiraceae > Avoscillospira_A > Avoscillospira_A avistercoris. Next base: position 6,595 of record DVJJ01000154.1, on the reverse strand, counting down.
TAAACTCATCGTCTGTCTGCTCCTCTGCACCCTGGTGGGTCTGCTGGCCTTCCGTTTCACCGGCGGCCAGGAGGACCGGGTCCGCATTGCCCTGGTGCTGAAAACCACCGTGGAGACGGCGGAATTCTGGGGTGAGGTTCTGGACGGCGTGGACAGCGCCGTGGAAGAGCTGGGGGTGGAGGTCACCGTCACCGGATCCGATTCGGAGTCGGCGGTGGACCAGCAGATTGCCGTTATGGAGGAGGTCATTGCCACCCGTCCCGACGCCATCATTCTGGTGGCGTCGGACTATGACCGGCTGGTGGATGTGACACGGGAGGCCGTGGCCGCCGGCATCGATGTCATCACCATGGATTCCGATGTAAATACCGACGTCCGGACCACCTTTGTGGCCAGCGACAACTATGAAATCGGCCGCAGCCTGGGGGCACAGCTGTTGGAAAATCTGGACAGCGGTCCTGTGGCCATCCTGACCCACAGCTCCTATTCCTCCTCGGGCATCCAGCGGGTGGAGGGCGCTCTGGACGCCCTGGCCGAGTGCCCCGACGTGGAGGTGGTGGGCGTCTACGACTGCGAAAACAGCCGGGACAACGCCGCCGCCATCGCCCGGGAGTTGCTGGAGCAGTACCCGGACCTGCGGGGCTTTGTCTGTGCCAACGAGGTGTGCAATCTGGCCGTGGCCCAGGTCTTGACGGAGCAGGGTTTGGGCGGACAGCTTACCGTGGTGGGCTGCGACAACTCCCGCCAGCAGATACAATATCTGGAGCAGGGCGTCATCCAGTCCATCATCATCCAGCAGCCCTTCAACATGGGCTATGCCGCCGTGGAACAGGCGGTGCGGGTGGTCCGGGGCCAGTCGGTGCCCGCCTTTACCGAAATCCCCTGTGTCACCATCACACAGGACAATATGTACAATTCTGACAATCAGAAATTGTTATTTCCGTTCTAGTTCTGGTATCCTTGTGAAATTTGTGTATCTTTTTCACCTTTTGCTGGACGATTTTCAGTTGGTTTTTCCAGTCATTCTGATATGCTGTACTCAGAAAGAAGAACGGCCCGCAGCACGGTTCGATTTTTGAATGGGAAACTGTCGAAACGTTTCGCTATTTGGCCGGAGCAGACAGCATACAGGAGGCTGATCGATGAATGTCTGAGATTTTGCTCAATATGCACGGGATTCAGAAGTATTTCCCCGGTGTCCACGCGTTGGACAACGCGCAGTTGGAGCTGCGCGCCGGCGAGGTCCTGGCCCTCATCGGTGAGAACGGCGCCGGTAAATCGACGCTGATGAAAATCCTCACCGGTATTTACACCAAGGATGACGGCGTCATCGAGCTCTACGGCAAACCCACCGAGATTCAATCCCCCAGCCACGCCCAGCAGTTGGGCATCAGCATCGTGCACCAGGAGCTGAACCTGATGCAGGATTTGACGGTGGCGGAGAACATCTTTGTGGGCCGCGAGTCCACCAAGGGTTTGTTCCTGGACAAAAAGGAGCAGAACCGCAAGACCGACGAGCTCCTGCAATCCCTCCATCTGAACATCACCGCCCGCACGGTGGTCAAGCGGCTTACCGTGGCCCAGCAGCAGATGGTGGAAATCGCCAAAGCCCTTTCCTACAACAACACAAAAATCCTCATCATGGATGAGCCTTCCGCCTCCCTGACCACCGCCGAAATCGAAGACCTCTTCACCTTTATCCGGCGGCTCAAGGCCACGGGCGTGGGCATTATCTACATCTCCCACCGCATGGATGAGCTCAAGGAGATCACCGACCGGGTCACGGTCATGCGCGACGGCCAGTATGTGGATACGGTGAACACCGCCGAGACCACCGTGGACCAGATCGTGCAGATGATGGTAGGCCGCGTCATCTACGAGGAGCCCAAGAGCCATTCCAATGTGACCCCCGACGCCCCGGTGGTGCTGGAAGCCCGGAACCTCTGTTCCGACATGGTCAAGGACGTGTCCTTCCAGCTGCACAAGGGTGAGATCCTGGGCTTTGCGGGTCTGATGGGCGCGGGCCGTACCGAAACCATGCGGCTCCTGTCCGGCGCGGACCCCAAGACCTCCGGCCAAATCCTGGTGAACGGCAAAGAGGTTCACATCCGCCGTCCCAAAGACGCCGTCAAGGCCGGCATCGGATACCTGTCCGAGGACCGCAAGCGCTACGGCCTGTGTCTGGGCCTCAGTGTGGCTGACAACACGGCCATGGCTTCTCTCGACTCTCTGACCGTCGGACCCTTCGTGCAGGACGGCAAGGTGGCCCAGGTCACCCAGGAGTACATCCAAAAGCTGCGCACCAAGACGCCTTCGGGCAAGACATTGGCCCGCTCCCTGTCCGGCGGCAACCAGCAGAAGGTGGTTATCGCCAAGTGGCTGCTGCGGGACTGTGACGTGCTGATCTTCGACGAGCCCACCCGCGGCATCGACGTGGGCGCCAAGAGCGAGATCTACAAGCTGATGAATCAGCTGGCCGCCGAAGGAAAGTCCATTATCATGATTTCGTCGGAGCTGCCGGAAGTCCTGCGTATGTCCGACCGCGTCATGATCATGTGCGAAGGCCGTCTCACCGGCGAGCTGGATATCAGCGAAGCCACCCAGGAACGAATTATGACATACGCTACCATGCGCTAACAGTGGGGGAATCAAACTATGGATAAACTCGGAACCAAAAAACTGGATATGCAGAAACTCCTGGCCCCAGCGGCCCTGGTGATCCTGTATATCTTCTTTTCCATCATCGGCAACAACTTTCTGACCTTTGACACGCTGAAGAACATTCTGGAGTCCAGCTACTACATCGGCTTTATGGCCTTCGGCGTCACCTTCGTCATCATCGCCGGCGGCATCGACCTGTCCATCGGCACCGTTATGATGGCATCGGCTCTGCTGGGTGCCTACACCTTCAAGCAGCACGACTGGCCGCTGGTCGCGTCGCTGATCCTCACCGTCGGCGTCGGCACCGTGTTCGGCCTCCTCAACGGCGGCCTTATCGCCAAGCTGAAGCTGCCTCCCTTCATCGCCACCCTCGGCACCATGATGATGGCCCAGGGCGCCGGCTCCATCATCACCAACGTTCAGTCCCAGACCTGGCCCACCGCCACTGAGCCTGTGGGCGGCTGGTTCAAGCCCGTGTTCATCCGCTCCGAGCTGCTCGGCGCCAAGAATTTTCCTGTCGGCGCCATCTGGCTTATCGCCTTCTTTATCATCGCAGCCCTGATCCTGCACAAGACCAAGTTTGGCCGTTACAACTACGCCATCGGCTCCAATGAGGAAGCCGCCCGCCTCTCCGGCATCAACACCGACAACTGGAAGGTTGGCATCTACACCCTCTGCGGCGCGTTCTGCGGCATGGCCGGTATCTTCTACGCCGCCGCCTACACCACCATCACCCCCGGCACCGGCAACGGCCAGGAGTTGAACGCCATCGCCGGCGTCGTCATCGGCGGCACCTCCATGAGCGGCGGCGCAGGCTCCATGGTCGGCACCATCATCGGCGTGTTCATCATGTCCGTCCTGAAGAACGGCCTCTCCGCCTGCGGCCTCCAGAACCACTGGCAGACCTTCTTCACCGGCGTTGTCGTCATCGGCGCCGTGCTGCTGGATATCCAGCGTACCAAGGCTGCCAACCGGGTCAAGAAGGGCTAAGCCAGCTTGTCGAAACCGCAGTTTCAACAAGCTGGGGCAAGAATTCCACTGCAAACAGTTGAATTCTTGGTTGATTGAAATTCGTGCAGGGGACGTTCGTCCCCCGCACACACCCCCCGCGGCTCTGTCATCGCCGCTTCTGCGAATCATACGGTACCCTGTCCCGTATGTTTTATCCCATTCGATAGGCTCACACACTGTGTGCTTATAAAAAATCTAAAACTTTTAGGAGGAACCAAAATGAAGAAACTGACTGCATTGCTTCTTGCTCTGGTAATGACCTTCGGTATGGTCGCTTGCGGCAGCAAGACCAACGAAACCACCACCACCCCCAGCACGGGCGACACCTCCAACACCGACACCACCGATACCGGCGATACCGGTGACACCCCCACCGAGGACACCGGCAGCGGCGAAACGCTGTACATCCCCGTTATGGCTAAGGGCTTCCAGCACGCCTACTGGCAGGCTGTCAAGCAGGGCGCCGATCAGGCCGCTGAGGAGCTGGGCGTTGAGATCTACTTTGCCGGCCCCGCTTCCGAGACCAACATTGACGAACAGGTCAACATGGTCAAGACCGAGCTGGCCAAGAACCCCAAGGCCATGGCTCTGGCCGCCCTGTCCACCGACTCCGTCACCGAGATTCTGGCTGAGTGCGCAGAGAAGAACATCCCCGTCATCGGCTTTGACTCCGGCGTTCCCGGCGACACCACCGGCGCTGTAAAGGCCACCGCTGCCACCGACAACGAGGCTGCCGCTGCCATCGCCGCTGAGAAGTTCGGCGAGAATGAGACCGTCGTTGCCGCCATGCAGAACGCCACTTCCGACGCTCCCATTGTCATCGGCTGCCTGTCTCAGGACGCTGTCTCCGCTTCCGTCACCGGCCGTACCACCGGCTTCGTCAACAAGATGGCTGAAATCGCCGAGACTTATCAGCCCGGCAAGGTCTCCATCGAAGGCCACACCACTTGGGAGAAGAAGGTAGAGAACCCCGCTATCATCATCCGCGTGGAAGTTTCCGCCACCACTGAGGCCACTTCCCTCCAGACCTCTGCCAGCGCTCTGCTGGGCATGGAAGGCATCACCGCCATCTTCTGCTCCAACGAAGGCGCCGTCACCGGCTTCCTGGCTGCTACCTCCGACGGTTCCGACCTGGGTGAGGGCGGCAAGTACGAGGGTCTGGTCGTTGCCGGCTTCGACGCTGGTTCCGCTCAGAAGAACGCTGTCCGTAACGGCTGGTTCATCGGCTCCGTGACCCAGGACCCCGTCCAGATCGGCTATCAGGCCGTGGCTCTGGCTGTTGCCGCTGCCAACGGTGAGGAAGTTGCCGACGTGGACACCGGTGCCAAGTGGTACGACGCCACCAACATCGACGATCCCGATATGGCTACTCTGGTTTACGACTAATCCCAGTCGAACCCCTGAACCCATAACAGAAACAACCCCCCGGCGGACTCCCGCCGGGGGGTTTTCTTGTGGACCAGGGTATCGGAACCAAGTTCCGACACAGAACCAGCGGTTTCTACTTGCCGTTGGTTTTTATTCTGCCGCCGTTATATTGAGTATCAGGTTCCAGTGTTCCGTGTGCTGAATCCGAACTATTGTGGCGGCGGTGGTCTCATAGGGTGTCAACTCCACTGCATACGGAAAATAGTAGGAAACGGTCTGCTCCTGGTTCCCATCAACAGGGATTCCGTTCAACTGGCTGATTGTGTAGCCCACTTCCTCCGTCAAGTTCGGCAGCGTCTCTGCATCGGTCTGGCCGCCGCCGGTGAGACGGACCTCCGTCTCTGTCAGCGCTCCGCTTTGGATTTGCCGCTTGTCCGCGGCAGCGTCTTTTAGCTCCTGAACACTCACATCCGACAGCACACCCATAAAGCCGATTAGTATGGCCGTGCTGCCCAGCAGCAGACTTGCAATGGCTCCGCCTCTGGCATAGCTTCCGGAGCGTCTCAGGCAGCGTATCACCCAAACTATGAGAATGACGGACAGAATCCCGCAAAGCACCAGAGGGATACCGGCGGAGTATAGCACGGCGTCCAGAAGCCCCAGGGCATCCACATCGCCGGTCAGCAGCACACGGCGTATGAGTTTGGGCAGCAGCAGACCCGTTCCCGCCAGCAGCACCAATCCCCCCACCAGGAGTGCCCCGACGGTCCCAATCGACACGATTTCTTTTCTGTGCCTGCGCTGGGCCTCCTGTAAAATCTGGTAAAAGTCTTGGGTAACTTGCTGACGCAATACGGCATTCCCTACCTGCCCTGCGGGATGGGCGGCAAGCTGGAGAGCCTGTAGCGTTGTTCCCACCTCCGCCCTCGGCGCCATTGCCATCAGGTATCGGGCAAAGGCCACAGTAATGTCCCTGCTTTCAAAGTTGGGCGTGTTGGCCACCGCGTCAAAGCGGTTGGTGAGTTTGATATGCCAGGTGTAAATATGGTTGACCAATTGTTTCTCCAACTCTATCCCTGTGATATCATGAAAATTGACCTGTGTTACCCGCTCCTGTCTCATCCACAGCAGCCCACGGTCTGTAAGCCAGATATTCCGGTAAATGGGCCGCTCCTTCAAAATCCGCTCCAGCTGTCCCTGGGAGTAGACCGATTGCAGCTCAAACAGCGGAACCAGTTTCGGTTTTCGCAGCAGGTGGAGCAGCGCCACGATCAGCCCGCACAATCCAAATCCGGCCAGGACAACTCCAATAAGGAAAGCATCCCCATGCGCTCCAAACGTGATTGGCGCTGGTGCCCCTTCCTTGAATTCCGGATCCTGGTACATACCGGTATAGTCCACCGAAAGGAAGGACCGGCCACCCCCAGCGCCGGATTGCCCTTCCTGTTCCAAATCTTTCTCGTTCTGCAACTGCAAAATGTTCTCTTTTTCTTCCTTGCTGCCGGAAAATATCATTCTTTCAATGGTTCCGTCTGCCAGCGGAACCTCCACATAG
>DVJJ01000153.1 GCA_018716875.1 Candidatus Avoscillospira avistercoris | reverse complement strand
CGTCATCAGCTGGTCATGGGCCTGATGTTTCTGACTTGTGTACTATTTGCGGTCTATATTCCGCCTCAGGCTGACGCGTCATTTTCCGACCGTGTCATACGTGTGGGCCTGTATTACGGCAGCAATGCTTTGCCCTCGGCAAATCTGGCCAATGAGGTGGGCAGTGGTTACCAGTTTGGTACATACAACAGCAGCGGTACATTTACACCCTTGGGCAGCACAGCCCAGGAAAAAATTACTGTCTGCAAGGATGCCAACCTCTATCTGTCCGGCGGCAGCTTCTATGAGACCCCCACAGCGGCGGACTATCAGCTCATTGGTGCGTATCATATTCAGATGCCGGATACCTATACCACTTATGAAGCGGCGGTACAGGCGGCGGCAGCCTATCCCTACGGTTTTCCAGCCTATATCAATGGAAACTATGTGGTTCGCTTCGAGTTTTACTCCTCTGCGGCCAACGCCGAAGCAGACGCCGCGGCCTACAGTGGCGCTCAGGTGGTGGGCGGCAGCAAGACGTGTTATACCGTTGTCAATACAGCTACGGGACAGATTTTATTTGAATTTGACAATGGCGGCGACTACCTGGGCATTCAGCCCATGAGCAGCGGTGAGCGGGCACGGACCTGGTTCAAAGGGTACCAGTATTACGGTGGATTCCAGTATATGCGCCGCAGCGGCAACGATATTTCTGTCATCAACTTTGTCAATGAGGATTTGTATGTATCCGGCGTTTTGCCCTATGAATTTGTAGTCAACAATGATCTGGAATCTCTGAAAGCTGGCGCTGTGGCTATTCGGACCTTTTCCAGAGCGTCCACCAAGCACAGCGCTTTGGGTTTTGATATCTGCAATACCACCGACTGCCAGGTGTATCGCGGCGTTTATACAGGGGCGGGAGCTCAGCTGGTCCTGGATGCCGTGGAGCAGACCGGCGGCCAGTGTGCCTATTATAACGGGGCTTTGATCGAAGCTCTGTATTTCTCCTCCGACGGCGGCGCAACGGAAGACGCAGTCAATGCCTGGGGCAGCGATGTACCATATCTGAAAGGGAAAGTTGACCCCTATGAGGATTCCATTTCCTTTAACGGGAAAAGTTGGAGCTATACAGTGACGCCGTCCGAAATTCAAAGCCTGATGCAGAGCAAGGGATACAACTGCGGTACTGTTACCGGTCTGGAAGTGACAAAGACCACGGCTATGGGCAACGTCAATGAATTGACCATTACAGACAGCAATGGTAAGAAATTTACCTTTACCGGGGATAATGTCCGGGTATTGCAAAACCTGCCTGGTGTCACCTATATGAGCCGCCGGTTCCAGATTGCGCCCATTGGCAGCCAACCGTCAGGGAATACCTCAACTACCGCCGGGGACAACAGCTTGTCAGTCTATGATGGTAACACCACCGTCAAATCCGATACCATAACGGTTATCACCGGCAGCGGTACCCAGCAGGTGACAGCGCCCGCCACGGTCATCACCGACAGTGGTACCGTAACAGTTGGAGAAAACGGGGACAGCGGTTCCAGCGGCAGCAGCTCCGGCGGCACACCGACCGGCGGCAACGGCCAGGGCTGGACTATCACTGGCGGCGGCTTCGGCCACAATATTGGCATGAGCCAGTGGGGTGCCTACGCCATGGGTCAGCAGGGGTATTCCTATGAGGATATTTTGAAATTCTACTACACTGGCATTACAATCCAGTGAGAAAATGGAGATGCAACTTTGAAAACCAGCGATTTTTACTATGAACTGCCGGAGGAACTCATTGCACAGACGCCTCTGGAGCATCGGGACCATTCCCGACTGCTGACATTAAACCGAGAAACAGGAAAGACGGGCCACCATCATTTTTATGAACTGCCCGAGTTCCTGAAACCCGGCGACTGCCTGGTGCTGAATAATTCCCGCGTCATTCCTGCCCGGCTGTTGGGCCATCGGGAACCTACCGGCGGTGCGGTGGAACTGCTGCTGCTGAAGGACCTGGGGGACAACACCTGGGAGTGTCTGGCCAAACCCGGCCGTAAGTGCCGCATTGGGACGGAACTGTCCTTTGGTGATGGCCGTTTGACGGCTAAAGTGGTGGGCGATGGTGACGACGGAAAAAAACTGGTACAGTTCTTCTTCACCGGCATTTTTTTGGAGGTGCTGGCGGAGTTGGGTAAAATGCCTCTGCCGCCCTATATCCGGGAGGAATTGGAGGACGGCGAGCGGTATCAGACGGTCTATTCCAAGATCAACGGCTCGGCAGCCGCTCCCACAGCAGGACTGCACTTCACACCGGAGCTGTTGCAGCAGATTGAAGAGAAAGGTGTCCGGCTGGCCTATGTGACGCTCCATGTGGGCCTGGGTACCTTCCGGCCGGTCAAAGCCGACGAAATCACCGACCACCATATGCACAGCGAATTCTGTGAGATCTCTCAGGAGACGGCGGATCTCCTCAATGAGACGCGCCGGCAGGGGGGAAGGATTGTGTGTGTCGGTACCACCTCTTGCCGCACCATTGAATCTCTGGCCAATGACAACGGCACCTTTGTGGAGCGGTCCGGCTGGACGGAGATCTTCATCTATCCCGGCTACCGATTTAAGGCCATGGATGCCCTGGTGACCAATTTCCATTTGCCGGAGAGCACCTTGGTGATGCTGGTGTCAGCCTTTGCTGGACGAGAGCACGTTCTGGCAGCTTATGCGGAGGCCGTAAAAGAGCGGTACCGCTTTTTCTCCTTCGGCGACGCCATGTTTATTGCCAATGATATTTGACTGAGAAAGTAGGAACGACGTTGTTTCAAGTAAAAAAGAAAAACGGTGCTGCCCGCCGGGGCGAGTTCACCTGCCCCCATGGCACGGTACAGACGCCGGTCTTTATGAATGTGGGTACCCAAGGCGCCATCAAAGGCGCTCTCAGCGCCGCCGATTTGAAAAATATTGGCTGTCAGGTGGAGTTGTCCAACACCTACCACCTCCATGTGCGGCCAGGTGACCAGCTGATTCACGACTTGGGCGGCCTGCACAAGTTTATGACCTGGGACGGTCCCATGCTTACTGATTCCGGCGGCTTTCAGGTGTTTTCTCTGGCCAGCCTGCGGAAAATCAAGGAAGAGGGCGTCCATTTTGCCTCTCATGTGGATGGACGGAAGATTTTCATGGGCCCCGAGGAGAGCATGCAGATTCAGTCCAATCTGGGCTCCGACATTGCCATGGCTTTTGACGAGTGCATTGAAAATCCGGCACCCTATGAGTATGTCAAACGCTCCTGTGAGCGGACATACCGTTGGTTGGTACGCTGCAAAAACGAGCTGGACCGGCTCAATGGGCTGCCCGGTACCGTAAATCCCGGCCAAGTGCTGTTCGGTATCAACCAGGGCGGCACCTATGATGATCTGCGGGTGTGGCATATGAAGGAAATCGCTAAGCTGGATCTGGCTGGATATGCCATTGGCGGCTTGGCAGTGGGCGAGCCGACAGAAGTAATGTACCACATCATTGAAGCGGTGGAGCCCTGGATGCCCGCAGATCGCCCCAGATATCTTATGGGTGTCGGAACCCCGTCCAATATTATTGAAGCGGTGGCCCGCGGCGTGGATTTCTTCGACTGTGTTATGCCGGCCCGTAACGCCCGCCATGCAAAGCTCTTTACCTGGAGCGGCTCTATCAATTTGAAGAACGCCAAGTATGAGCGGGACGAGGGTCCCATTGATGCACAGTGTGATTGCCCGGTGTGCAGACGCTATTCCCGTGCCTATCTCCGCCACCTGTTCAAGGCCGAGGAGATGCTGGCCATGCGGCTGTCCGTTATGCATAATCTGTATTTCTATAACCAGCTGATGCAGAAGATCCGCGATGCGTTGGACAACGATGAATTTGACGCATTCCGTGGGGAGTTCTCGGAAAAACTGGCACAGAAAATTTAAAATTCCCCTTGAAAACAGTGGTAATATTAGCTATAATAAAGCAAATGCCCGAATGGAGGTAACAAAATGGGTGCAGAAGCAATGTCGACAATCATGATGTTTGCCGTCGTGATCCTGGTGTTCTACTTCTTTGTAATTCGTCCCGAAAACAAGAAGAAGAAGGCCATGCAGGAAATGCGCGACGCGCTGAAGGTTGGCGACAAGATCATCACCATCGGTGGTATCGTCGGCGAAGTGGTGCACATCAAGGACGACAACATCGTCATTGAGACCAGTGCCGACCGCGTCCGCATGGAGCTGGCCAAGTGGTCCATTTCCAGCAACGAGACTGCGGAGAAGGCTGCTGCCAAGGCCAGAGAAGAGGCCAGAGCAGAGAAGAAGAAAAAGAAGTAAGTGGAAAACGGTACCGCATAGAGCGCGGTACCGTTTTTTAGATCACGATAGGGGAGAAATAGAAAAACTCCGACAGTAAACGACTGTCGGAGTTTTTTAAATCAGGCAATTCTTCTGGCGCCGATGTAGCGGCTGGCGTAGTAGCTGTCACTGAGGCTGGTGACCTTGACACCGCCGGAAGCGGCATGGACAAACTGATTGTTGCCGATGTAGATACCCACATGGGAAGCGGCGGCGCTGGTGGCATACGTATTATCAAAGAACACCAGATCACCGGGCTGCAGGCTGCTGACAGCATAACCGTTGCCCAACTGCTGGCCGGCGGTACGGCTGAGAGTGTAGCCCAGCTGCTTGTAGACGTAGCGGGTAAAGCCGGAACAGTCAAAACCGGAGGGCGTTGTGCCGCCCCAGACATAGGGAGTACCGAGGTACTGCATACCCAGGTCTGCGGCCTGCTGGCCCACACTGACCGAAGAGCCGGAGGAAGAGTTGTAAATGGGCTTCTCGGTCAGTTCCATCAGATCGCTTCTGACGTAACCGGTCTGTCCCTCAAATTGGACCTTGTACCAGCCGCAGTTGAAACCGATGATGTAGGCCTCATCGCCGTATTGCATCTGGCAGACCAGATCGCTGGAGGAGGAGGGCTGGGACCGCAGGTTGACGCTGGAGGTATTGATTCGGCCGTCGCCGAGCTCCACGTTTTCCCGTTCCTTGAAGGTTATGTAATCCGCGCTCATATAGCCGATATCCAGATTGTAATCCACCAGATACCAGCCGTCGACCTCGCGGATGATGACCACATTGTCGCCGGGGGAAGCAATGGAAATGGTGTCGGAATCGGAGGAGGCCGATTCCCGCAGACGCAGGCTGGTCTCAACGACACCGATACCGGTTTTCAACTCCGTGGCGGAAGCACTGATGGAAATGGCGGCCGTGGCGGCAACTGCCATCGTGGACAGGATCAACAGACGTTTTGCTCGGTTCATTCTACTTCGATACCTCTCTCATTTGCAGATTCCGTGATACTTACTTAGCGGCAAGGGCCCGATCGAGCCATACACAGCCCACATCCAATGCCGTGTAAAAACCGTCTTTTTCACTCTTCTTAACGATGCGCTCCCGAGGTTTGGCGTCGGGGTCCGTCAGCTGCAGCTGTACGGAAACCTTGGTGGCCAGCTCCAGATCGCCGTCCTTCTTGGACTCGAGAATCTGCAGCATCACAATATGGGAGTCGCTCATATTGCCGTAATAAACAACATTGTCCTTCCGCAGCAGGGGACGGCCCTTGTACTTCAGGACTGCATTTTTCTCAGACATTGTTACCCTCCTGATTAAAATGTAACCAA
>DVJJ01000012.1 GCA_018716875.1 Candidatus Avoscillospira avistercoris | reverse complement strand
CCCCGCTTCGTTGGGGGCGGGTACGTCATCGTACCCCGCTACGACATAAGGCCGCCGTCCACCACCCGCGTTCGGGTGGGGACGGCGGCCTTCGGCTTTGCCGGGAGGTTGCGCCATCTGCGGATGGCGCTATGGACGATTGGGGATTTCGCCCGCTGCGGCGGGCGGGAATTTCGCGCCGTGCGCGGCGCGGGTGTTTCGCCCGTTGCGACGGGCGACCAAAGGCTCTGCCTTTGGAAACCGCGATTTTTTGAAAAAAATCGAGTAAAACTTTTATTTTTTGCCCTGTCTTATGGGTTTTGCAGCTGTTCCTGAATCCGTCGCTTATACTGCAAAAATTCCGGAGACAAATTAAAATCCTGCCGCCGGGGCCTTGGCTCCTCCACGACAATCTCCGATGTAATCCGGCCCGGCTGGCCTGTCAACAGATAAATCCTATCCGACAGCAGCACCGCCTCGTCCATATCATGGGTGATAAACAGCGTGGAAAGATGAATCCGCTCCATGACATCCAGATACCACCGGTGGATGGCGCTTTTCGTCAGGGTATCCAACGCCGAAAACGGCTCGTCCAGCAGCGCCACATCCTGGGAAAACAGGTAGGTCCGCAGCAAGGCCGCCCGCTGGCGCATACCGCCGGACAGCTGGGAGGGCCACAGCTTTTCCGTCCCTCCCAGGCCAAACTCCTCAAAGAGGGCCGACGCCTGTTTCCGGGCCTCCCGCTTTTTCACCCCCCGCAGCAGCAGGGGCAGCGCCACATTATCCTCAATGGTCCGGTACGGCAGCAGCAAATCCTTTTGCAGCATATAGCTGATATGGCCGGGTTTTCCGGTGATATCCTCCCCATCCAGCAGGACTTGCCCGGCGTCGGGCTTCAGCAGGCCGGAAATGACATTGAACAGCGTCGTCTTGCCACCGCCGCTGACGCCCAGCAGGCACACCAGTTCCCCTTTCCGCAGGGTGACGGACACATCCTCCAGCACCTTCCGGCCGTCAAAGGACACCGAGACACCGCGTACTTCCAGTGTTTCCATCTCAGGCTTCCGGCAGATAGTCGTTGGTAAATCCGGCGTCCACGGTCACCTGGCCGTCCAACAGCTGGTTGTCATTGAGCCACTGGAAGAACCCGCTCCACCGGGCGGCGTCAAACTCGCCCCAGCGGGCGGCGTCGGCCTGGTACTCCCCTGCCAGGAACTCCTGGCTGGCGTAAATCAAATCGGCGCTGCCTTGCAGCTCCGGCACAGCCTCCATCAGAATGTCAGCGGCCTCCTTGGGGTTTTCGATGCAGTATGCATACCCGCGGGTCACAGCTTCCAGAAATGCCTTGGCCTCGTCGGGATGCTCGGTAAGATAGTCGTTGTTGGCGATGATGACGGGGGTGTAGAAGTCGAACACCGGGTCAATATCGGCAAAGGCGAAGTAATCGGTCTCCAGACCGGCCACATCGCAGGCCACACCGGCCCAGCCCTCATAAACCCAAATGGCGTCCACGGACTTGGTCTCCAGGGCCGTCACCTCGTCGGTAACCGTGGAGGGAATCAGCTCCACCTTGGAGAAATCGCCGCCGTCGGCCTCCATCACCTGCTGGATGGTGGCCTTTTCCACCGGCAAATCCCAGGTGGCGTATTTGTGGCCCTCCAGGCCCTTGGGGGTATCCATACCCTCGCCCTTGCGGGAGATGATGCCGGAGGTGTTGTGCTGGACGATAGCCGCCACCGCCGTAATGGGCAGCTGGCCTTCACCGATCAGGGCCGGGGCAATGTAATCCTGGAAGGAGACGCCGAACTGGGCGCCGCCGCTGCCCACCAGCATTTCCGCGCCGCCGTCGGGCGGCTGCACCACATTGACCGTCAGACCGGCCTCTTCAAAATAGCCCATCTTCTGGGCCACATATACGCCGGTGTGATTGGTGTTGGGGGTCCAGTCCAGAACGAAGGTGATTTCCGTCAGCTCTGCCGGTTCCTGCTCCTCCGTGGTTTCCGGCTCGCCGGTGGTCTCGGCTCCGGCATCCCCGGCGGCGGGCTCGTCAGTCGTAGCGGCGGGCTCGTCGGCGGCGGTATCCTGGGCCTTCTGGCCGCAGGCTCCCAGGCCCAGCACCAGCGTCAGGGCCAGCAGCAGGGCCCACAGGCGTTTTGTCAGATTCATTTGGGGTCTTCCTTTCTGTCTTTCAGATAACGATACGGCATACACTTTCTCTCCAGCAGGCTCACGGCGGCCATCAGGGCCAGGGAGACGGCGGAAATGAGAAAAATCACCGCAAACATTTTGTCAAAGGCAAAGGCGCTTTTGACGCGGGTCATATAGACGCCCAGACCGGCGAAGCCGCCCAGCCATTCGCTGATGACGGCGCCCACCACCGAATAGGCGGCGGCAATACGCAGACCGGAGAAAAACTGGGGCATGGCCGACGGGCATTTGAGATAGCGGAAAATCCGGACGCGCCCAGCTCCCATGGAGCGCAGCAGACCCACGGCATCCCGGTCCACGGAGCGGAAGCCGTCCAGCAGTCCCACGGTGACGGGGAAAAAGGTCACCAGAATAATCAGAATGACCTTGGGCAGCATCTCGTATCCAAACCAGAGCACCAGCAGCGGCGCAATTGCCACGGTGGGGATGGTCTGGGACAAAATCAAAATGGGATAGACTGCCCGGTATAGGACCTCGAAGGCGTCCATGAGCACGGCAAAGAAAAAGCCGATGGCTACGCCCAAAACCAGACCATACAGTGCTTCCTGCAAAGTCACCAGCGCGTGTTCAGCCAGCAGCGCCCGGTCATTGTACAACGCCTGAAACACCTTCACCGGCGACGGCAGCAGATAGGCTGGAATCAAACCGCTGACGGAGGCCAGCTGCCAGAGGACCAGCAGCACGGCCACAGCCACCACGGCGGGCAGTTTACTGCGCATGGTGCTTGGTGACCTTTTTATCGATGGTGAGGATTTCCCCTTCCGGCTCATAGACCACTTTGATATAGGCCGAGACCTTGGGGGCGCCGGCGCGGATGGCAACATGCTGGCATTCCTTGACAATGTCCATCAGCTGGTCGTAGTTGTCGCCCTCGATGGTGGTTTCAAAGGGACCGACGTAGTAGTTGAGGCCCTGGGCCTTGATGTAGTCGATGACCTCGTCCACGATGCGCACCAATTCTTCGTCGTTCTCTGCCTTCGGCAGCGTCTGGATCGCGACACTTGCTTTCATTTTTCTGTTCCTCCTAAACGTAAAAAACTGCCCACGCCGGGTACAGCGCGGGCAGTAATAGCCAATCAAAAGCCGTTATGATCCCTACGCCGGCATAACCCGGATCAGGTATATGGGTCACGGCGATTCAGCCGTCTCTCAGCCCGTTCGCGGGCTCCCCGTTGTCACTCGATAGTGTAGCGCAGCCGACGCGGTTTGTCAAGTCTCAATGCAATTCAGCAAATCCTGGGCCACCGGCGTATTGAACTGACGCCGCAGTTCCTCATAGGGCAAGTCCTGCCCCAGCAGCCACATGAGTTTCGTCACCGCCGCTTCAATGGTCATATCGTGGGCCTGGAGCACATCATAGGCGGCCATGGCCTTGCGGCCCACCTCGTAGACCCCCAAATCGCTGCCCTCCAGCATGGCCTGGGTCGCCACCACCACATGACAGCCCCGCTCCTTGAGGGTCTGGAGCCGGTCGAGAAAATTTCTCTGATGGGCAAAAGGCAGGCCGCCCGCGCCGTAGCTTTCGATGACCAGCGCCCGGTAATGCGCCCCGATATAGTCGAGGATGGCCGGGTCCATGCCGGGAATCAGTTTGAGGAGAAACACCTCCGGCAGCAGCTTATGGTAAAACCGTACCGGCTCCGTATGGTGGAAGGTCACATACTGGAAAATGCGGCCCTGGTCAATCAGGGCCACCTCGGGATAGTTGATGCTGGAAAAGGCCGCATAGCTTTTGGTTTTCAGCTTTTTGGCACGGGTGCCCAGGATGGCCCGGCCGGAAAAGACGACAAACACGCCGCCGCACCGCTCCTGACAGGCAAAACACAGACTGTCCAGCAGATTTTTCTTGGCGTCGGTGATGGGGTCCATCAGGGGCTTCTGGGCGCCGGTGAGAACAATGGGCTTGTTGGACTGCTGAATCAGATAGGACAGCGCCGCCGACGTATACGCCATGGTGTCGGTGCCGTGGGTGATAACAAAGCCGTCGTAGTCGTTGTAATGTTCCTCGATGGTGGCGGCCATAAGCAGCCATTGTTCCGGCTGGACGTTGGTGCTGTCGATGTTGAGCAGCTGCACCGTATCGATGGTACAGAAATTCTGGGCCTCCGGAACGCTTTCGTACAGCTCCCGGGAGGTGATGCCGGGGACCAGACCGTGCTCCGTGGGCGTGGAGGCGATGGTGCCGCCGGTGGCGATAAGAAGAACGCGCTTCAAGGCCGGTGCTCCTTTCCTGCAACTGGGAATCGTTTTTTATTATACCCAAATCCCCGTGGTTCGTAAAGAAGAAATTGGACCGGCGCCGTCAAAGGGGATTGCGAAACCCGCAGAAAAGGCTATACTAGAATTATAGATTGCCGACGGGAGGGACGCATATGCACTATATTTCCTTTGAGAACGTGTGGAAGGAGTACCGCATGGGCGAAGTGGTCATCCGGGCGGTGGACGGCGTGACCTTTCACATTGAGAAGGGGGAATTTGCCATCATTGTGGGTCCCTCCGGCGCGGGCAAAACGACGGTGCTCAATATGCTGGGGGGCATGGATACCTGTTCCGGCGGCGTGCTGGAGGTGGACGGGGTCCGGGTCAGCGGCATGACCACCCGGCAGCTGACGGCCTACCGCCGCAATGACATCGGCTTTGTGTTTCAGTTTTATAATCTGGTGCAAAATCTGACGGCCCTGGAGAATGTGGAATTGGCGGCGCAGATTTGCCGTCACCCCCTGGACGCGGCCCAGACGTTGGAGCATGTGGGACTGGGCCACCGGCTGAGCAATTTCCCGGCCCAATTGTCCGGCGGCGAGCAGCAGCGGGTCGCCATTGCGCGGGCGCTTGCCAAGAATCCCAAGCTGCTGCTGTGCGACGAGCCTACCGGCGCCCTGGACTATGTGACCGGCAAGGCCATTTTGCAGCTTTTGCAGGACACCTGCCGGAAAAGCGGCATGACCGTGGTGGTCATTACCCACAATTCGGCCTTGACGCCCATGGCGGACCGGGTCATCCGCATTAAAAACGGTAAGGTGTCCGATATGACGGAAAATCCCCACCCCACCCCAGTGGAGGCGATTGAATGGTGATTCGACCCAACCGGCTGCGCACGGACGCATGGCGGGAGATTCGTCATACCTTCTCCCGCTTTCTGTCGCTGGTGATTCTGTCGGCCCTGGCCGTGGCCTTTCTGGTGGGTCTGCGGGCCGCGGCCCCCCATATGGAATACACCGCCGACCAATATTATGACGAAACCCATCTGATGGACGGCTATGTGCTCTCCACCATGGGCCTGACCGACGAGGATTTGGACGCCCTGGCCGCCGCCCCCGGCGTGGCCCAGGTGGAAGGGGGCTGGAATCTGGACGCCATCGCCATTGACAGCGTGGTGACGGTCCGCTCCCTGCCGGAGCAGCTGAACCAGCTGACGGTGACGGAGGGGCGGCTGCCCCGCTCCGAGGACGAATGCGTCACGGAGACGCTGCTGCTGGAAAGCCTGGGTCTTTCCGTGGGGGACACCCTGGAGCTGACCGCCGCCGAGGACGAGGAGGAAGACCTGTCCTGCTGGAGCTATACGGTGGTGGGAACCGTCACCTCTCCCCTGTACGTGGGCACCGACCGGGGCACCAGCCGTTTGGGCAACGGCGCGGTGGACGGCTTTGTGTACGTTCCGGCGGACAATTTCCAAATGGATGTCTATACGGTGGCCTATTTCACCGGCCAGGGGCTTGCGGAGCTGGAAAGCTATTCCGACGAGTACGACGACCGGGCGGAGGCGCTGCTGGACAGTCTGGAACCCCTTTCCGAGGAACGGGCGGCCCTGCGGGACGATGTGGTGCGGCAGGAGGCCCAGGAGGAACTGGACGACGCCCAGCGGGACATTGACGAAGCCCAGGAGGAATTGGACGATGCCAAGGCGAAGCTCGAACAGGCCCGGGCGGAGCTGGACGCGGGCTGGCAGCAGTATTATGACGGTCTTTCCCAGCTGACCACGTCCATCACCGACGGGCGTGCCCAGCTGGAGGAAACCGCCGCCACCCTGGTAAACGGCTGGCAGGAGTATTACGATGGACAAGCCCAATATGAAGCGGCCCTGGCGGACTATGAAGCCCAGGCCGCCCAGCTGACGGCGGCGGAACAGGAATTGAAACAGGGACAGGCCCAGTATGAAGCGGCCCTGGCCCCTTATGTGGGAACGCCCCAATACGCCCTGGTGGAGCAGCAGTTGGCCCCCCAGAAGGCCCAGCTGGACGAAACGGCCGCCACGCTGGCGGAAGCCCGCAAGCAGTTGGACGCGGGCAAAGCCCAGCTGGACGAGACCGCCGCCACCCTGACGGAAACCCATGCGCAGCTGACGGCGGGACAGGCCCAGTACGATGAAGCGTTGGCGGAGCTGAACCGGCAGCAGTTGGCGGGACAAGCCCAGCTGTCCGGTTCTCTGGCAAAGCTGGACGAGGGCGAAACGGCCTATGCCCGCTCCCTGGGGCAGTATGCCGCCGCCGTAGCCGAAGCGGAACCGGAGTTAAAGGACGCCCGGCAGGAGTTAGAAGACGGCCAGCAGGAATTGGACGAGATGGAGCCGTGCGAATGGTACGTCCTGGGCCGGGACGCCAACGCGGGCATTGTGGGCTATTCCCAGGACGCCCAGCGGGTTGCCAATCTGGCGGCGGTGTTCCCGGTGATTTTCTTTGTGGTGGCGGCCCTGGCCTGTCTCACCACCATGACCCGTATGGTGGAGGAGCAGCGGGCGCAAATCGGCGCACTGAAGGCCCTGGGCTTTACCCGCATGGCGATTTCCTGGAAGTATTTGGGGTATGCAGCGGCGGCCAGCTGTACCGGCGGATTGGCGGGTCTGGCCCTGGGGGCTACGCTGATTCCGGCGGTCATCGCCAACGCATTCGCCATTATGTATACCATACCGGCTTTGCAGTACAAATCCCTGCCGGTCCTCTATACCCTGTCGGTTCTGCTGGCGGTGGTGTGTACCACCGGCGCGTCCCTGTGGGCCTGCTTTGCGACGCTGATGGACACCCCGGCCAATCTGATGCGGCCCCGTGCCCCCAAACCGGGACGGCGGGTGTTTCTGGAATACTGTACGCCCATCTGGCGGCGGCTCAGCTTCACCTGGAAGATGACCATGCGGAATCTGTTCCGGTATCAGCGACGGTTCTGGATGACGGTCCTGGGCATCGGCGGCTGTACAGCGCTGATTGTCACGGGCTTTGGTCTCCATGATTCCATCTTTGCCATTCTGGACAACCAGTATGATGAAATCTGCGTTTATGATACGCTGGTGGGCATCGATGCAGACTTGTCCCAGGGCCAGCGGAACAAAATCACGACGTATCTGGACGGCAGCGACGCGGTAGCGGACTACCTGTTCACGTCTCAGGAATCCCTGGACGTGTCGGCGGGCGGGGTTTCCTATGGGGCCACCCTGTTTGCCGTGTCGGACGGCGACGCCTTTTCCCGGTTTATCCGGCTGCGGGACCGGCAGACCGGCGAAGCCCTTTCGTTGTCGGACCAGGGCGTTGTGCTGTCGGAGAAAACGGCGGAGCTGCTGGAAGTGGAGCCGGGAGACCGTATCCTTCTGGATGGAGACAAACGGGTGGAGGTCACCGTGGCGGCCTTGATGGAAAACTATGTGCAGCATTATGTCTATTTGACGGTGGAGCTGTACGAGCAGCTGTTCGGACAGCCGCCGGAGGAAAACACCATTCTGCTGACCTACGGACCCCAGGTGGATGATGTGGCATCGGACGATACCACCACGGAGCTGATGACCATGGACGGCGTCGCATCGTGCTCGTATATTGCCACCATGCGGGATTTGTTTACGGATAGCATGTCGGCAGTCAACTATGCGGTGGTGATTATCATTGTGGCGGCGGCGGCGCTGGCCTTTGTGGTGCTGTATAACCTGACCAATATCAATATCACGGAGCGCATCCGGGAGCTGGCGACGTTGAAGGTGCTGGGGTTCTATGACCGGGAAGTGACAGCCTATGTGTACCGGGAAAATGCGTTTTTGACGCTGTTTGGTATCGGGCTGGGGCTGGTAATGGGCCGATGGCTCCATAGTTGGATGGTGTTGACGGTGGAGATTGATTTGGTGATGTTTGGACGAACCGCGCCGCCGTATGCCTATGGATTGGCGGCGGCCATGACGGTGGTGTTCTCTCTGGTGGTCAATCTGGCAGCCCATTATAAGCTGAAAACGGTGGATATGGTGGAAAGTCTGAAATCCGTGGAATAACCCCCAAATGACGCACCAAACGATAAAAGTTTTACTCGATTTTTTTCTTGTGAGGGCTACCCACCGCGCACGACGCGAAATCCCCCATCGTCCCAAAGCGCCATCCGCAAATGGCGCAATCCCCGGCAAAGCCGAAAGCCGCCGCCCACCACCCCGTGAGGGGTGGGGACGGCGGCCTTATGTTGTACCGTGTCCGATAACGTACCCACCCCACAAACCACGCGGGGCAGTCCGTCCCTGTTTGTAGGGCGGGACCTATGTGTCCCGCCGCCGGTACGCACCGCCGACCATCCTTAACGTAGGGGCCGGCATCCCTGACGGCCCCGGATGGAGTGTGCCATGGACGCGTCAAGGATGCCGCGTCCTACGAAACAGTTACGCATTCGCCCCCGTGCGCCGGTCAACGACACCCGGTACGGCGCGGCGGCACACGCAGGTGCCGCCCTACGAGTGGGACGGTAGCTTGTTCGGGGTTCGGGGGAAACGGGAAAGCCGCCGCCCACCACCCCGTGAGGGGTGGGGACGGCGGCTTTGGGGCCGTCGGAAACGGCCCCGGGGATTGCGCCATCTGCGGATGGCGCTATGGACGACTGGGGATTTCGCCCGCTGCGGCGGGCGGGTGTTTCGCTGGCTGCGGCCAGCGGGAATTTCGCCCCGTGCGCGGGGCGGCCAAAGGCTCTGCCTTTGGAAACCGCGATTTTTTGAAAAAAATCGAGTAAAACTTTTCATTTGGGGTGCGTTGGGCGTTACTGCTTACTACGCAGGTACTCCAAAATCTCTGCCGCGTTGGTATCCGGCTTCACCTTGGGCATGACCTTCTCAATCACACCATTCCCATCAATGACAAAGGTAGACCGGACCACGCCCATGGACACCTTTCCATAATTCTTTTTTTCCTGCCACACGCCGAACCCCTCAATGGCCTGCCGCTCCGGGTCCGACAGCAGGATAAACGGCAGGTTATATTTCTCGGCAAATTTCACATGGGAAGCCACAGAATCCTTACTGATTCCGATGACCACCACATCCAGCGCCTTGAACTCCGCATAAGCCCCCGCAAAGGCGCAGGCCTGACGGGTGCAGCCGGGGGTATTATCCCTGGGATAGAAATAGAGCACTACCGTTTTCCCCGCGAAATCCGACAGAGAAACGGCGTTGCCGTCCTTATCGCTGAGGGTAAAGTTGGGGGCTTTCATACCGACTTCCAGCATCGTTTATGTTCCTCCTTGCAGAAATACGTCATTGTTTGGGGTCGAGCGGTCCGGGTCATAGACAAAGCCCAGCCCGTCAAACCGCCGCAGCTGTTCCACATTGGTCACCCGGTTTTGGGCCATCCAACGGACCATCTCTCCCCTGGCCATTTTGCACAGTGTCCCCTGCTCCACAGCCTTGCCGTTTTTCAGCACGGCAAAGGTGCAGCGGTGGACCGTCACTTCCGGCGGCAGATGGGGCGTCACCGCCCGGCTGTACTCCTTGGACGCCAAATCCACCACCGTGTCCGTCTCCCCGGCCACGCTCCGGGCCAGGGTATCGCCCCAGAAGCCGTAAAGGTCCTTGGCACCGTCCACAGAAAGCATCGCCTGCATCTCCAGCCGGTAGGGCGTCACGCCGTCAAAGGGCCGCACCATCCCGTAAAAGCCCGACAGAATCCGCAGATGCTCCTGCAAATAGTCCAGCTCCGCGTCTTCCAGCACACCGGGGGCCAGATACCGATAGGCGATGCCCTCATAGGACAGCACCGCCGGGGTCAGTCCCCGCCGCAGGTCCATATGGGCCAGCCGCTCCACGTTCTGGGCGGCGATGGCCTCGTTGCACTTCCACAGCGCCCGCAGCTCGTCCGGCGTTCTGGAGCGCAGAGCCGTCAGCAGCCGTTCCGTCCGGTCCAGAAAGTCCGGCAGCCCCAGAGGGGCCAGCGTGTCCGTATCCACCCGCATTTTCTTGGCCGGGGCCAGTAAAATCCGCATACCCGTCTCCTGTTCCCGCCGTTATTCCTGCAGCAGCTTTTTCCGGGCCAGATTGATGGTGCCCTCCTGCATCTGCTTAATCCACCGCAGACTCTTGCCGCAACCCAGGGCCACACAGGAGTCGGCATCGTCGGCCTGGGAACAGGGAATGCCGGTCCGGTCCATAATCAGCTGGGCAAAGCCCCACAGCTGACTGCCGCCGCCGGTGAGGGTGATACCGTTCTGAGAGATATCGGCCACCAGCTCCGGCGAGGTCTGCTCCATCACCGCCAGAATCTCGTCCACAATCTGCCGGGCCGGACGCTTGAAAACCTCGTACAGCTCGGCGGAGCTGACCTCCACCTCCTTGGGCAGGCCCGTTTTCAGGTCCCGGCCCTTGGTGCGCATACTGACGTTTTGCCCCCGCTCGTAGACGCAGCCGATGGCAATTTTCAATTCCTCGGCAGCGTTGGGGCCCAGCAGCACATTGAACCGGCGGCGGACATACCGGATCACCTGCTCGTCAAAGGACTGGCCCGCCACCTTCAGCGATGAGGACACGGCCACATTGTTCATGGTCACCACGGCCACATCGGTGGTGCCGCCGCCGATGTCCACCACCAGATGGCCGCCGGGGTCATCCAGATTCATCTGAGCACCCAGGGCAGCGGCAAAGGGCTCCTCAATCAGGTAGACCCGTCGGGCGCCGGCCTCCATGGTGGCCTGGATGACGGCCCGTTCCTCCACCTCGGTGATGCCGCTGGGGACCGTGACCACCACACGGGGCTTGACGAAGGCAAACCGCGTCACCTTTTTGATCATCTGCGTCAGCATCTTCTCCGTCATCTCATAGTCGGAGATGACGCCCTCCCGCAGGGGCCGCAGGGCCACCACATTGCCGGGGGTACGGCCCAGCATGTTATTGGCCGCCGCGCCCACCTGCAATACCTTGCCGGTGTTCTTGTCCACGGCAACCACCGACGGCTCCCGGAGCACAATGCCCCTTCCGGCCTCATAGATCAGCACGTTGGCCGTGCCCAGATCAATTCCCAGATCGTGTGATAACTTTAACATGGCTTCACCTGTTCATTTTCCTTAAATTCTCGGCTTCTGGCCAGTGCGGCCATCCAGACGGTGTCGGCCCCTGCCAGCAGCAGCGTCCGGCCCGCTTCCGTGGCCGTGGCGCCGGTGGTCCAGACATCGTCCACCAACAGCAGCCGTTTTCCGGCTGCCCCGTGGCCCACGGCCCGATAGACGCCCAGCACATTGGCCCGCCGTTCCTCCGGCGTGGTCAGGGTGGATTGGGGCGGATTGTGTTTGGTCTTGCGGAGGGTGGATACCAGGGGCTTGTCCAGCGCCTTGGCCAGAGCGGCCGCCAGCAGTTTCGACTGGTCGTACCCCCGCCGCCAACGGCGGCGACGGCTCACAGGTATCCAGGTGACGGCGTCCACCTCCTCCAGGGGCAGCCGGACACAGGCCGCGGCCAGCAAACGGCCATAACAGCGGCTATAGTGGCTCCGTCCGGAAAACTTGTACCGGAGAATGGAGCCACGGACCGCGCCCTGATACCACAGAGCCGCCGTGACGCCGTCAAACACATCGGTGCGGTGGAGTTTTTCATCACACACCGGCAGGGTTTTGCGGCAGCTGTCGCAGAAATCGTGCTGCTGCCGCGTCAGGAGCTTTCTGCACAGGACGCATTTGGGCGGATAAATCAGGTCCAGCAGGAGCGTTACGGGATGGAACTTCATGCTTGCTGCTCCCGCTGCTGCAACCGCAGCTTCAATCCGCTGTACCGGCGCTGCTGACGGTCGTTGGCCGTCATCTGGGCAATGACCGATTCATCGCCCACAATGATCAACATCTGTCTGGCACGGGTGATGGCCGTATAGAGGATGCTCCGGCTCAGCAGGTATGGCGAACCGCTCCAGGCCGTCAGAATCACGGCCCGGTATTCGCTGCCCTGGCTCTTGTGTACCGTCATGGCATAGGCCAGCTCCAACTCCGCCAGCATATCAAATTCATAGCTGGCAGTCCGGTCGTCGTCAAACACCACCGTCAGCGTCTCGGCGCTGTGGTTGATGGTGGTAATCACGCCCATATCGCCATTGAAGACGCCGACGCCGCTGCCCAAACCGTCGATGCGCTTCCAAACGATGTCGTAGTTGTTGCGAATCTGCATAACCCGGTCCCCTTCCCGGAACACGGTTTCGCCCCGCTGGCGCTCGGCCTTGTTGGGGGCCGGGGGATTGAGTACCGCCTGGAGCCGCTTGTTCAGGTTGACGGTGCCCGTCTCCTGCTTGCGGGTGGGCGATAAAACCTGAATTTCCGCCGGGGGGATGCCCATATTTTCCGGCAGCCGCCGGTCACAGAGGTCACAGATGGTATCCACCACCGATTCCGCCGTCCGCCGCTTGAGGAAGAAGAAATCCCGGTCCTTGACGGTCAGCCGGGGCAGATGGCCCTGGTTGACGGCATGGGCATTCATGACAATCAAGCTCTCCCGCGCCTGCCGGAAAATCTCCGTCAGCCGCACCATGGGCAGGACGCCGCTGCGAATCAAATCGGAAAAGACGTTGCCCGGTCCCACCGACGGCAGCTGGTCCGGGTCGCCCACCAGCACCAGACGGCATCGGGGCGGCAAGGCCCGCAGCAGGGATTGCATCAGCTGCAAATCCACCATGGAGGTCTCGTCCACCACCACGGCTTCCACATCCAGAGGGTCGTCCTCATTGTGGGTAAAGACCATGGCCCCGGTCTCCGGGTCAAACTGGGCCTCCAGCAGCCGGTGGATGGTGGAGGCTTCCCGCCCCGTCAAATCGCTGAGCCGTTTGGCGGCCCGGCCCGTGGGAGCGGCCAGCAGGGATTTCAATTTCATCCGGTCAAATAAATCCAGGATGCCGTCCAGCGTCGTGGTTTTGCCGGTACCGGGGCCGCCGGTGACCAGCACCACCCGATGCTCGGCGGCGGCGGTAATAGCTTCCAACTGCTGGCGGGCATAGGCAATTTTCCGGTTGGCCTGGACCTCGCCCAAAAGCCGGGCCAAATCCACCGGCAGCTTGGGCGCGTCGTCCACCATGTCCCGCAGCCGCTCAGCCACATAGACTTCGGCCTCGTACAGCTCCGGCAGGTAACAGATGTCCATACCGGCCAGCCGGTCCAGGGCAATTCTCCCCTGCTCCTGGAGCCGCAGAAAGCCCTCGTCGATGGTGGCCCGGTCCAGGCCCAGCAGTCCCTCCGTGGCGGTGGCCAGCTTATTGCGCGGGAGAAACACATGGCCGTTGTTGAGGTTGTGGCTCAGTTCAAAGCAAATGCCCGCCTCCACCCGCCGCTCGTCGGCGCCATCCACCCCCAGGGAGATGGCGAAATGGTCCACCTGTCCGAAGGTGGCGCCGAAAAAGCTGTCGGTCAGCAAATAGGGATCGTCGCGGATGGCGTCCACGGCCATTTCTCCGTAGACCCGGTAGAGCCGCAGCGCCAGCTCCGTGGGCAGATTGTGGGCCGACAGAAATTCAATGAGCCGCCGGATGCCCACCTGACGGCGAAAGGACCGGCTCATCTCCTGTGCCTTTTTCTCCGAGATACCGGGCAGGGTGGCCAGCCGTTCCGGGTCATTTTCGATGACGTCCAGGGCATGGACGCCGAAGGCCTCCACGATGCGCTTGGCCATGACGGCGCCGATGCCCTTGACGGCACGGGAGGACAGAAACGCCTGGATGCCCGACGCCGATTCCGGCATCAGCCGTTCCAGGAACTCCGCCTCAAACTGACGGCCATAGGCGGGGTGACGGCTCCATTTTCCCGCCACCACCAGCCGCTCTCCCACGTTGGTCATGGGGATGGTGCCCACCACGGTGATGGTCTCGCCGCCTTCGGTGTCGAACCGCAGCACGGCATAGCCGTTTTCCTCATTCTGATAGACGATGGTCGACACGCTCCCGCGTATCATCTCCTGCTGTACTTCCACCTTCACACCTCACCTGTTCTGTCTGCGTGGGTCCCAACCACCGGATGTACTCATGCTGTCGGGCCAGGGTTTCGGCCCGGCGGCAGGCCGCCGGGGCCATGCCGTGGTCCTCGATAAGCAGTTCCGTCCGAACCAACCCCGTGTCATGGAGCCACTCGAAGCTGTGAACCGTCTGTTCCAGATCGGGGGCATCGTCCCGGCCCCGGTAGACCACCGAAACCGTCTCCCCGGCCAGCGGCAGCAGCAGCCGCCCCATCCACAGCCAAAGGATCAGCAGCAGCGCAGCCGTGGCCAGAATGACCACCGCCATCTGTCCCATCATACGTACCCCTCCCCTTACAATATCGGGCACAGTCGGTGCCGTCTCATTCTATGCCGGAAGGGCTCCTGCGGTGCAGCCGCACCGCGTCCATATCTAAGTTATTTTACACGATATTGCCTGTAAATACAATCATCTGCAAAAGAAAAAGGCCCGGAAGCGAGTGCTTCCGGGCCTTAGGGCTACAAATTAGTCCTCGATGATGTCGATAACGACACCGGAACCAACGGTACGGCCGCCCTCGCGGATAGCGAAGCGGAGGCCC
>DVJJ01000011.1 GCA_018716875.1 Candidatus Avoscillospira avistercoris | reverse complement strand
CCCCCGGTCGCCCGTCGCAACGGGCGAAACCCCCGCCCCGCGCACGGGGCGAAATACCCGCGCCTCGCAAGGCGCGAAACGCCCGCCCGCCGCAGCGGGCGAAACTCCCCCGCGCTGCACTTACATCTTCGTCACCGCCGCCTGGGTGCGGTACAGTTCGGCGTAAGCGCCACCCTTTTCGATGAGTTCGGCGTGGGTGCCGGACTCGGCAATGACGCCGTCGGAGACCACCAAAATGCGGGAGGCATTGCGGATGGTGGAAAGACGGTGGGCAATAATCAGGGTGGTACGGCCCTGGGCCAGCTGGTCAAATGCCTTCTGAATTTTGGCTTCGGTGACGGAGTCCAAGGCCGATGTGGCCTCGTCAAGAATCAGAATGGGCGGGTTTTTCAGGAAAATGCGGGCGATGGAAATGCGCTGCTTCTGGCCGCCGGACAGGAGGGTGCCCCGCTCGCCCACATAGGTATCAAACCCCTCGGGCATTGCCATGATGTCCTCGTAAATCTCGGCCCGTTTGGCGGCCTCAATGACCTGCTCCATGGTGGCGTTGGGGGTGCCGTAACGGATGTTCTCCAAAACAGTGTCGGGGAACAGAAATACATCCTGCTGCACAATGCCGATGTTCTTGTGGAGAGAATCCTGCTGGACCTGGCGGACATCGTGGCCGTCGATGGCAATGCTGCCGCCGGTCACATCGTAGAACCGGGGAATCAGCTGACACAGGGTGGTCTTGCCGCCGCCGGAGGGGCCCACCACAGCGATGGTCTCGCCGGGCTCCACGGTCAGGGACACGTCCCGCAGAACTTCCCGGTCGTCGTCCTCATAGGCAAAGTCCACATGGTCCATGGTGATGCGGCCTTCCACCCGCTCCAGGGGCTTGGCGTTGGGGGCATCCTGAATGGTGGGCTCCGTGGCCATCAGTTCAATAAAACGGTCGAGACCGGCAAAACCGTTGGAAAACAGCTCTACAAAGTTGGCAAGTTTGCGGACCGGGTTAATAAAGGTGGTGATATACAGGCTGAAGGTAATCAAATCCACATAGGTCATAACACCGTTCATGATGAGGCCGCCACCGACGGCGATAACCGCCACAGAGAGCAGCGTCATAAACAGCTCCATGCTGCCCATAAACCGGCCCATTGCCATATAAAACTGGGTCTTGGAACCTTTATACTGCTCGTTGGCCCGGTTGAATTTGTCCAGCTCGGCGTTTTCGCTGGCGAATGCCTTGGCGGTACGGATACCGGACAGGCCCGATTCCAAGTCGGCGTTGATGGCGCCGGTCTTCTGCTTGACCTTGTGGGACGCCCGGCGCATGGAGCCGCGCATAAAAAACATAATGGCAAGAAACACCGGAATCATAACGGCAACCACCAGGGCCAGCTGCCATTGAATGGTAAACATAATCACCAGCGCGCCGACGATGGTGACGGAGGCAATAAACAGGTCCTCGGGGCCGTGGTGGGCCAGTTCGGTGATTTCAAAGAGGTCATTGGTGAGACGGCTCATAAGCTGGCCGGTACGGTTCTGGGAGAAAAACCCATAGCTTAGCTTCTGCATATGGGCGAACAGGTCCCGGCGGATGTCGGCTTCCACCCGTATGCCGAAGATATGGCCCTGAAAGGTAACAATATAGTACAGCACGGACCGCAGCACAAAGGCCACCACCACAATCGCCATAACTGTAAAGAACGTCCGGTATGCCTGATTGGGCAGCAAATCGTACATGGCCGTCCGGGACACCAGCGGAAATGCCAGATCAATCATGGAGATTAAAAAGGCACAGCTGATATCCAGCAGAAACAATTTCCAATGGGGTTTGAAATAGGAGAGGAAAATGGATAATTTTCCCCTGGTTTGAAAGTCTTTTGTTGTCATGCTATCTTCTCGCTTTCCTCAGTTTTCTATATTATATCCGCTCCCCGGCGACGGTGCAAGGGGAATGTCCCTTTGACATTATCGATATTCGATATTATACTGCAAGTAAGAAAAGCAACGGGCAGCTTTGGGAGAACCCGTACCAGCGGCGGGGGCAAGGCCCCGCCCTGCGGAGTGGAACCAATCGGTCATCCATATGGGGTGGTGCATTCCGGCGGCGGGACACACAGGTCCCGCCCTACGAGAATATACGGAACACGGTTCCGGCGGGGGCTGAGGGGCCTTTGGCCCTCTCACCGCAACAATGCGAAGCATGGATTGAGAACCTTACCGCACAAATTCGGCGGTACCGCACCAAATCACTAAAAACCCCAAACTTTAAAAGTTTTACTCGATTTTTTTCAAAAAATCGCGGGGGTCCAGGGGGCAGCGCCCCCGGTCGCGCCTCGCAAGGCGCGAAACTCCCGCCCGTCGCAACGGGCGAAATACCCGCTGGCCGCAGCCAGCGAAACTCCCTTACCGCACCGATTACAGCACCATGCCCATGCAGCCCTGCACCGCCAGGAAGAGCAGCAGACCGGTGACCACGGGGGCAGCCTTGGAGGACTTGCCGGCGGCGAGACGGTCGGCGGCGATGGAGTACAGAACGGTCAGCACCGTAAAGGCCACCGCGCCGGTGACGGCGAATTTGACCAGCTCCATACCGCCCAGAAGCCCGGCAAAGTACGGCAGAGCGCCGAAGATGACGAGACCGAAGACGGGCACCAGGGGCCAGCAGCGCTCCCCGTTGGGGGCGGCGTAGTGGTCAATGACCAGGGCCACCAGGGAGACGGCACAAATCCACATCAGGTCCATGGCGGGCAGCATGGCCTGGGGTGCAAAGGCATTGTACAGCACATGGACCAGACAGGCCAGAGCCATGACAATGGAAAGAATCGTAAACAGTCGATAACTTTTCTGCATCAATGGTCAACCTCCCCATTCGGTGGCACTGGAGGACACATCGGCGCCGGTGACGAAGGCTTTGGCCGAGTTGACGGCCTTGACCACGGCTTTGGAGGTGACCGTGGCGCCGGTGACGCCGTCCACATTCTCCCCGACGGTCAGCGTCTCCCTGTCGAGAAGCAGCTGGGTCAGGAACGGCACATCGTTGGCGGCCTTTTGGCCCAGGCCGAAGGTCTCGTGCTGGTCGCGGACCACAACGCCGGTCACTTTGCCGTCGTTGCTGACGCCGACGAGCATGGTAATGGCATCGGCATAGCCATCGGTGACGGTCTCCACCACATAGCCGTTGTCGGCCTTGTAGACGGCGGAGATGTTTTCATCCTCGCCGCTGTAGGGTTCGACGGTGAAGGTTTCCGAGCCGGGCAGCAGCGTCGTGAGAATGGATTTCAAATCGGCCAGCCGGTTTTCATTGGTCACCGGCAGCAGGCCCACGGCCACGCCGTAAAGGGCGGCGGCCAGAACCACCGTCACCACGACGGGAACAAGGATTTTTTTGTTCATTTGGTACCTCCCGGAAGGCTGGTAAAGCGGCGGGGCGGGGTGATGCGGTCCAATGCCCAGGCACAGGCGTTCATCAGCAGAATGGCATAGGTGACGCCCTCGGGGAACAGGCCGAAGTACCGGAACACCACGGTCAGAACGCCGCAGCCCACGCCATAGACCATCTGGCCCAGGGGGGTGACGGGAGACGTGGCGTAATCGGTGGCCATGAAAATCGCGCCCAGCAGCACGCCGCCGCAGAGCAGATTATACGCCATCCAGAGGACCGGGTCCTGTCCCTTGTTGAAAATCAGGGTCAGCACGGCCACGGTTGCCAGATAGGCAACGGGAATCCGCAAAGAAATGACCTTGCGGATAACCAGATACGCGCCGCCGATGAGCAGGGCCAACGCGGAGACCTCACCGATGGAGCCGGGAAGGTTGCCCAGGAAGGCGTCCAGCAGGGACACGTTGGGCAGCTCCGGCATGACCATATGGTGCAGGGGCGTGGCGGCGGAAACCATGTCCACGGACATGGAAGCGCTGCTGATGGCGGTTCCCACGGGGGCAAACCGGGTCATCACCGCCGGGAACAGGAGCACCAGCAGGGCGCGGGCGGCCAGAGCGGGGTTGAAGGTGTTCTGACCAAGACCGCCGCCGAGGCCCTTGACCACAATCATGGCGAAGAAACCGCCGACGACAGGCACCCAGTAGGGCACGGACACGGGCAGGGTCAACGCCAGCAGCAGACCGGTGACGGCGGCGGAGCAGTCCCGGAGGGTATGGGGCTGACGGCGAACGGCACACCAGAGGAATTCCGCAATCTTACAGGAGGCGATGGACACCACCATCAGAATCGCGGCCCGGAGACCGAAAAAGTAACATCCGGCCAGCACAGCGGGAATCAGGGCAAGGAGCACATCGGCCATGAGGCGGGACGTGGTGCGTCCGCTGTGGATATGGGGGGACGAAGTAACCAGAAGATTCACTTGGCGTTGGCCTCCTTCCAGAGTTTTTTTCCCTCCCGGATGGTCTGCACCAGGGGCAGCTGGCCGGGACAGATGTAGGAGCAGCAGCCGCATTCGATGCAGTCCATCAGATGGAACTTGTCCATCTGGGGCACCCGGCCCAATTTGGTATACCGGTACAGGTACAAGGGCTGGAGGTGCATGGGACAGACGGAAACGCAGCGGGCGCAGCGGATACAGGTGGGATTTTCCGGGGTCTCATTGCCGTGTTTCAGACAGAGAATGGCATTGGTACCCTTGAGCACCGGGGCGTCCAGGTTTTTCTGGGCGAAGCCCATCATGGGGCCGCCGGAAATAACCTTTTTCACACCGTCCAGCAGTCCGCCGGCGGCGTGGATGGTGTCGCCGAAGCTGGTACCGATGGGGACCAGGAAGTTGCGGGGGGTCAGGACGCCGTCACCGGTGACGGTGACCACACGGCGGGTAATGGGCATGCCGTCATAAACGGCCCGCTGCACAGCGGCGGCGGTGGCAACGTTAAAGACAGCGCAGCCCACGGCGGCGGGCAAAGCCCCGGCGGGGACGAGACGGCCGGTAACGGCCTGAATCAGCTGCTTTTCCGCGCCCTGGGGGTACCGGGTGGGCAGAACAATAATCTCAATGTTGTCCTCGGGCTTTATGGTCTCCTTGAGCACGGCGATGGCCTCGGGCTTGTTGTCCTCGATGGCAATGACGGTGCGTTCCGGCTTCAATGCCCATTGGAGCACCAGCGCACCGCCGCGGACCTGCTGGGGAAAACGGCAAATCAACGTGTCATCGGCAGTGATGTAGGGTTCGCATTCGCAGGCGTTGAGAAGCACACAGTCCACCTTGCCGATGGCGGAAAAGGCTTTTACGTCGGTGGGGAATGTGGCGCCGCCCATGCCGACAATACCGGCATCACGGATAATCTGGAGAATGGCGTTGGGCTCCAAATCCTTGTGGTCCATGTACCGCATCATGGTTTCGTCGTGGGTGTCGAGATAGTCGTTCTCGATGACGACGGAGAGGACGTCGCGGCCGGAGGGATGGGGCCGGGGCTCCACGGCCAGGACGCGGCCGGAAACGGAAGCATGGATGGGGGCGCAGACACCGGAGCCGTCACCGATTTTCTGGCCCCGTTTGACCATGTCGCCCACCTGGACCAGCGGGGTACAGGCCGCGCCGATGTGCTGAATCATGGGCAGTACAACCTGTTGGGGCTGCAGCTCCGGCAAATCGCCGCCCCTGGACAGGGACTTATTGCCTTTGGGGTGGATGCCACCCCAGAAGGGTTTTTTCATCATGTAGAATTCACCTCTTATTGGGGCGGTGCAGTCCAATTTGCCTGCGGCCCTCGCCGGGCCTGGTCCGCCATGGCTGCGCCGCGGCTTCTTGCCATACATCCAGTATGGCGGCGAACCCGCGCCTTGCCCTGACGAACCATTCCGCGCCGAGGACTCTTGTCAAATCGGCCTTTACCGCCCTGGTCTTAATGGATGGTGCAATGTGCGGGACTGGATACCGTCCACCGCCGCACGGGGGCGCATGCGTACCATCCCATGGAACATACCCCCGGCGGGGCTGAGGGGCCTTTGGCCCTCTCACCGCAACAATGCGGAGCATGGATTGAGTGCGTTACCGCACCCATTCAGAACCACCGCACCAAACCACTATAAACTCCCAAACATAAAAAGTTTTACTCAATTTTTTTCAAAAAATTGCAGGGGTCCAGGGGGCGGCGCCCCCGGTCGCCCGCCGCAGCGGGCGAAATACCCCTTGTAGGCACTCCCCTACGTCCGTACCATAGCCTGAAAACCGGGGCTGTAGAGGAGTTGGCCGTCCTGGGTCATCCAGAGGGCTTCGGCGTCGAAGGCGTCGAGGAGCTTCTGGCCGTCCTCCTGGGAGAGGGTGAACAGGGCCGTGGAAAGGCCGTCGGCAATGCCGGAATCGGCACAGAGAATGGAGACGGAGCGCCAACGGGTGGCCGGATACAGGGTGTCGGGGTCAATAATATGGTGGTAGCGCTGGCCGTCCACCAGATAATAGCGCTGGTAGTCGCCGCTGGTGACCACGGAGGAATCCTCCACATAGAGGGTGTGGAGGAAGTCGCCGCCGTCGGGGTTTTCGATGCCCACAACCCAGGGGGAGCCGTCGGGCTTGGGACCGGTGGCCCGGACGTTGCCGCCGACGGAAATCAGCATCCCGGCGGGGGCCGTTTCACAGACCCGCTCCACGGCGTAGCCCTTGGCAATGGCTCCCACATCGAGAGACATGTCCGGGTCCGCCAGGTAGACGGTCCCGGCTTCCTCGTCGATGACCACATTGGACCAGTGGGCGTGACGGGCGGCTTCTTCCAGAGCGTCCTGGTCCGGCAGATACGCATTGGCCGGGTCCTCGATGCCCGCTTCTCTGGCATCGTGCCACAGGGACAGGACGCCGCCCATGGCCACATTGACCCGTCCGCCGGTTTCCTCGTACAATTCCCTGGAAAACTCCAGCATGTCGAGAATCCTGGCATCCACTTCCACCGGCGCGATACCGGCGTTGTCGTTGACGGTCTTTAAATTATTCATCCCGTCATAGTCGTTGTAGATGTCATAAAGCTGGTGATATTCCAACAATTCATCGTGAATCTGCTGGGCCTGGGCCGTGAATGTCTCCTGGCTGTCGGCGTAGCCCACCATGGTGGTTACGGTGTCGAAGAGGGTAAGAAAGGACGCCTCATAGCGTTTCTGGCCGCCCTCCTCCCCTGCCGGTGCGGCGGCACAGCCGCACAGCAGGGCGCAGAGGACCACAGCGGCGCACACTCGTTTCATCTTATTTCGCCGCCTTGGCAACCACAGACTGGAAGCCGCCGATGGCGATGGAGCAGGAAGCAGCCAAATCGGCGTCCGCTGCGCCGCCGGTCTCAGAGACGGCAATGCCGGTGACTTCGTCGGCGGTCTTGCCGACGGTGTAAGCGGCAAAGGCAGCGGCCTGCTCGTTCCACTCCTTGCCGATGGCGCTGGCCTTGCTCATGCCGTAGTCGGTACCCAGGGTGTTCTTGGAGGACACGGAGCCGGTCAAATCGGTGGTAACGGCGCCGGTGGCGTCAAACTCCACCTTGGGCTGGATGCCGTCGAGGACACAGGAGGTGATAACACCGTTGTTGGTGGTGACGGCGGCCACACTGACGTTGCCGGACAGAGCGCCCAGGGCGTCGGCGGTGGCGCTGGTGGAATCTCCGATGGAGGTTTCCTGGGCAATGGACAGTGCATCGCCGGACATGGCGCCCAGGTCGGTGGCGTTGTTGTACGCCTGCTCGATGAGGCCGATGTAACCGCCGATGGAAATGGTCACAGAGGAGGCCAAATCGGCGTCGGTGGGCTTGGTGGACTCGTCCACGGCAATGCCCAGGACCTCGTCCAGCGTCTTGCCCTCGACGTAATCGGCCAGGGCTTGGGCCTGCTGGTACCACTCTTTTCCGATGGAGCTGGCCGCAGTCATGCCGTAGTCGTCGCCGCGCTCCGCCTTGGACAGAACGGGGGCGGTCAGGTCGGATGTAATGGCACCGGCACCATCAAAGTTCATCTTGATTTGCACGGCGTCAATCACGCAGGATTCAATCACGCCCTCCTCGTTGACGGTGACGGCGGCGATGTTGATGTCCGCCTGTCCCAGACCATCCTCGCCATCGGCGGCGGACTTGGAGCTGGACAGAGAGCCTTGGACAGCCAGACCGGTCTTGACGGGATGCGCACCGGTGACTTCCGCCGTCTCGCCTTCTTCGGTGGTGGTTTCCGTGGGCTCCATGGTGGTTTCCGTGGTGGTCTCGTCGGTGGTGGTGCCGGTGTCGGCGGCCAACAGGTCCGCGTCCGATACATGGACCACGGCGGTGCTGCCGCAGCCGGACAGGACGCCGGTCAGCATGGCGCAGGCCATGGTCAGGGCAAAAAATTTCTTCATGTCTTCTCCTCCTGGAAAGTTCAGTCTTATTCCAAACGCGGCATTGCCGCATCTTTGGCGAATTTGTGTAATGTCCCGTACTCCGATTACAGAAATAGGGTTATTTGTCAGGGTGCAGGGCCAGTAGAGACCGGCGGCGGGACACACAGGTCCCGCCCTACGAACCATGTCGGCAGTCCGTCGGGGAATGTAGGGCGGCACCTGTGTGTGCCGCCGTGCGGTGTGGGGGTGACGATGACCGGCGCATTCCGGCGAACCCGTACCCCATGTACCACCTCCCGGCGGGACTGAGGGGCCTTTGGCCCTCTCACCGCAACAATGCGAAGCATGGATTGAGGGCGTTCCCGCACAAATTCGGCGGCACCGCACCAAATCACTAAAACAAACCCCCAAACTCTAAAAGTTTTACTCGATTTTTTTCTTGTGAGGGCTGTCCACCACCCGTGTGTCTGCGGTGCTCGCCGGGCCTTTTCCGCCATGGCGGCGGTGCGGCTTCTTGCCATACATCCAGTATGGCTGCAAAGCCACACCTTGCCCTGACGAAAAATTCCTCGCCGACCACGCTTGCCAACGGGCGGCGGGCAACCCAAATCGCGGGGTCCAGGGGGCAGCGCCCCCGGTCGCTGGCCGCAGCCAGCGAAATACCCGCCCGCCGCAGCGGGCGAAACTCCCTATATAGACTCCCCTACCGCATCCGCAGCCCCGCGCCCAGCAGCCCGCGGAACCCGTAGGCGGCGACGGTGCCGGTGATGGTACCGGTGGCCAGGGAGACCAATAAAAGAAAGGGCAGATAGGCCCAGACATAGGACGAGCCGAGAACCAGGGCGGCGACGGAGAGTTGGCCGATGTTGTGGGCGGCGGCCCCGGCCATGGAGATGCCGTAGAGGGACAACCTCTTGCAGCGTTTGAGGGCGGCCATGACCAGCAGGGCCAGCAGGCCGCCG
>DVJJ01000152.1 GCA_018716875.1 Candidatus Avoscillospira avistercoris | reverse complement strand
TGCCACATCTGCCGGAAATTTTCAAGTAGAAAATGCGGGATTTCCCCTTGGAAATTGACATTCGTCCCGTGGACCGGTATACTGAAAGAAACACATTCAGGAGGAATTGCCATGAGCAAGCTGCGGGAAGTCAATTTGGAACAGGGTATGCCCTATGTGGCCGATGCCGTGAAACGGCTCACCTTTGAGGTCCATCACAGCAAATCCATGGGCTGTACCGTGCTCAAAATCATCCACGGCTACGGCTCCTCCGGCAAGGGCGGCAAAATCCGCATTGCCGCCCGGGAGCGGTTGGACTTCCTGCAAAAGAAGAATGAAATCCGCGGCTATATCATAGGAGAAAAGTTCTCCATCTTTGACGCCACCACCTTAAAAGCCTTCCAATCCTGCCCGGAACTGCGCAAAGACCGGGACCTGGAGCGCAGCAACAACGGCGTCACCTTTATTCTTCTGTAAGGTCGTACCAGCGGGACAGGGTTTCCGTTTTTGTGAAGCCCAAGCGCTGATACAACGCCAGCGCCCGCTGATTGGCCGACGAGACCTGTAATTCCATCGTCTCTGTTGTCATCCGGTGCAGCACCGTCAGCGCCAGACGATACCCGAGGCCGCGGAATCCCGAATCCACGCCGATGGCCTCCAGGCGACCGTCAGTCCACTGGGCCAGGCCGGCAATCTGTCCCTCCACCACAGCCAGGGCCGCCCGTTCCTCCCGCTGGATGCGCTCCACTTCCTGCGGCGTGCAGGTGGCGGCATTGGGGATTTGGGCAAACAGCTGATTATACAATGTTCGGAATGTCTCCCGGTTGCTGTCATCCAGCAGCGTCAGGTCCACCGGATCCACCTGGGGCGGCAAACCCGCCCGGCGGCAGCTCCATCGCTCCATGGCATGGACAAAGGGCAGGCCGCTCAAATCCTCCTGGCCCGTCACATAGACGCTTTCCGCACCGGCCATCCGGCAAAAGGCCCGGCATTCACTTAGAAAGGGCTGCAACCGCCACACGGTCCGCAGCATTACATAAGCCCGCTGCTGGTGGGGAATCTCCCGCAGTATCAACGTGGCCACGCCGTGTTCCCCTGTAAAAATGGGAATATCTTTCATTCAGGCACCTCACACTCCCCTGCCCCCACGGCAGAGAAAGGATTTTTTTCGTTATGGACTATGCAAAGGTTTGTCTCCACCGAGGCGAAGAACGGGACATCCGCAGCGGCGGCTGGTGGGTTTATGACAACGAAATCGACTGGATTGATGACATCTGCACCGACGGCGGCATTGTGGATGTGCTGGACAGCCGGATGCAGTTTGTGGCCCGGGGCTATTTCAACCGCCGCTCCAAAATTGCCGTTCGCGTACTGACCCGCGACGAATCGGAAATCATCGACCGGGATTTTTTCCGCCGCCGGGTGGAAACTACCTGGAAGTTCCGCCAAAGTCTGGGCTTTTCCAACGCCTGCCGGGTGGTCTTCGGAGAATCCGACGGCCTGCCGGGCCTGACCGTGGACAAGTTCGGGGACTATCTCAGCTTCCAGACCGTCAGCCTGGGCATGGAACAGTGGAAACCGGACATCATCGAAATTCTGGTGGAGCTGTTCCAGCCCAAGGGGATCTATGAGCGCAACGATGTGCCGGTCCGGGCCAAGGAGGGATTGGAGCAGATCACCGGCTGTGTCTATGGCGAGGTACCGCCCTTGACCACCATCCGGGAGCACGACGCCGCCATGCTGGTGGATATTGCCCACGGCCAGAAGACGGGCCATTTCCTCGACCAGCAGGAAAACCGGGGCCGCATTGCCCCCTACTGCCCCGGCCGCACGGTACTGGATTTGTGCTGCCACACCGGCGGATTTTCCATCCATGCCGCCCTGTACGGCGCAGCATCGGTGGAATCGGTGGATGTATCGGAAGAAGCCCTCCAGATGGTTCTGGACAACGCCAACGCCAACGGCGTGGCCGATAAAATCACCACCACCTGCGGCAATGTCTTTGATATCGTGCGAAACTACGCCGATGACGGCAAGCGGTACGGTCTGGTCATCTGCGATCCCCCGGCCTTTGCCAAGAGCCGCAAGGCGTTGGACGGCGCTTACCGGGGGTACAAAGAGCTGAACCTCCGGTCCATGAAGCTGGTGGAACCGGGCGGGTTCCTCGTTTCCTGCTCCTGTAGCCAGTTTATGACGCCGGAACTGTTCCTCAAGATGCTGCGGGAAGCCGCCGCCGACTGCGGCCGGCAGGCGCGGCTGCTGGAGATTCTGATGCAGTCCCGGGACCATCCGGCCACCATCAACGCCGAACAATCCCACTATCTCAAGGGATATATTCTCCAAATCATATAAATTTTAACATTAAAAGGGACAAGGTGCAAGCCCAATGCCTTTTGGTTCCCAAACGCTGGAAAAGGAGTGGACGTCATGAACTGTCTGGTTTTATTGGCAGGCTGTGGACTGGGCGACGGCTCCTGCATTGAAGAAGTTGTTTTGACTTATGCCAAATATCATTGCAGTTACACGCCCGCTGCGGAAAATATCTCTGTTCCGTCCATTGACCACCTCACCGAACAGCCTGGAGAACCGCGGAACATTTTAACGGAATCTGCCAGAATCGGCAGAGGACAAATTCAACCTCTAAACAGTGTTATATTGGATGAATATGATGCACTGATTCTCCCCGGCGGCATTG
>DVJJ01000151.1 GCA_018716875.1 Candidatus Avoscillospira avistercoris | reverse complement strand
GGCCATGTGACCACCCTCCACGATGAGGACGCTCTCAAGCAGGCCACCAGCCGTTGCCTGGGCATTCTGAAAGAAAACGGCGTCACCGGCCAAGGTCTGCGGGCCTACGGCACCGCCGTTCTGGTCAACATCATCAACAACATCGGTTCCCTGCCCACCAAGAACTGGCAGGAAGCCTATTTTGAAGCCGCCGAGAAGATTTCCGGTGAAACCATGGCCGAGACGTGTCTCGTCAAGCCCGGCGCGTGCTTCCGCTGCCCCATTGTCTGCGGCCGTATCGTCAAACTCAACGACGGCAAGGTCTGCGGCGGCCCCGAATACGAGCCCCTGTGGGCCTACGGCGCCAACTGCGGCGTGGATGACCTCAACGCCATCAACGTAGCCAACATGCTCTGCAATGAGTACGGTCTGGACGCCATTTCCACTCCCTGTACCATTGCCGCCGCCATGGAGCTGTATCAGATCGGCGCCATCACCGAGGCCGAGTGTGAGGGCGTTCCCCTGACCTGGGGCAGCGCCGAGGCCATTGTGGAATGGACCCGCCGCATGGGCGCCGGAGAGACCGAGCTGGGCAAGCGGATGGCCCAGGGCTCCTACCGTCTCTGCGAGCACTACGGCCATCCCGAGGTCTCCATGAGCGTTAAAAAACAGGAGATGCCCGCCTATGACGCCCGCGGCATTCAGGGCATCGGCATCACCTATGCCACCAGCAACCGCGGCGGCTGCCACGTCCGGGGCTACATGATTTCCCCCGAAGTCCTGGGTCTGCCCCAGCAGTTGGACCGGACGGTGACCGATGACAAGGCCGTCTGGGCCAAGACGTTCCAGGATTTGACCGCCGTCATTGACTCCATGGGCAACTGCCTGTTTACCTCCTTCGCCCTGGGGGCCCAGGAGTATGCAGACCTGCTCAACGCCGCCACCGGCACCAATTACACCGTGGAGACGCTGCTGGAAGCCGGTGAGCGGATCT
Source organism: Candidatus Avoscillospira avistercoris (assembly GCA_018716875.1). Lineage (GTDB taxonomy): Bacteria > Bacillota > Clostridia > Oscillospirales > Oscillospiraceae > Avoscillospira_A > Avoscillospira_A avistercoris. The sequence continues at coordinate 5,051 of DVJJ01000151.1, read as the reverse complement.
ACAATCTGGAGCGGCTGTTCAACAAGGCCGCCGGAATGAAGCCCGAGGATGACCGGCTGCCCAAGCGTCTGCTGGAGGACCCCATCCCCGGCGGTCCCTCCAAGGGCATGACCAGCAAGATTGCGCTGACGCTGCCCCAATACTACGAAGCCCGCGGCTGGGTGGACGCCTTCCCCACGGAAGAAACGCTGCGCCGTCTGGGCCTTGCCGAATAACCGCATCTTTGATACCATGGAGGGGAAGCAATTCCCCTCCATGAACATTTTTACAAGAGGAGTGACTGCCATGCTGGAAGTCCGTCTGTTCGCCACCCTGCGGCAGGGCCGGGAGAAAGTCTATCACCTGGACGCCGCCGGATTCCCCGACGGCACCGCCGTTCTGGACCATCTGCACATTCCCAAGGAGGAAGTAGCCATTTTCTTGCGCAACGGGTTCCACAGTCCCACAGACACCGCCCTGACGGATGGGGACATTGTAGCCATTTTCCCGCCCACCGGCGGCGGCTGAGGAGGCATCTATATGGTGGAACGTTATCTGCGCAATCTCGGCCCCTTAACCGAATCAGAGCAAGCACTGCTTGCCACCAAAACCGTCTTTCTCGCCGGACTGGGCGGACTGGGCGGCCATCTATTGGAGCACATGCTGCGGCTGGGCGTGGGAGCCATTGTGGCCGCCGACGGCGACTGCTTCACCCCTTCCAATCTCAACCGGCAGCTGTTGGCAACGGAGAGCGTCATGGGGCAGCCGAAAGCCCAGGCGGCGGCGGAACGGGCCGCCGCTGTCAATCCCGGCGTCCGGGTCACCACTGTATCCGCCCCGCTGACGGCTCACAATCGGGACGCCCTGCTGGCCGGGTGTGACCTAGCCCTGGATGGCCTGGACAATCTGGAAGCCCGGCGGATTCTGGCCGCCGGATGCGACCGGGCCGGGATTCCCCTGGTCCATGGCGGCATCCGGGACTGGTGTGCCCAGGTGGCAGTGATTCCACCAGGCAGCGGTCTGCTGGACCGCATTTACCCACCCCATCTGTCGGAGCTCTCCCCCAGCGGCACCGTCTCGCCGGTTCCGGCCTGGTGCGCCGCCGTTCAGGCGGCCCAGGCGCTTTGTCTCCTCTGCGGCCGTCCCGCGCCCCTGTGGGGCAAGCTGCTGGCGGCGGACCTGCTCCACGGAGAACAGGAGATACTGCCCCTGTAGCAGTTTAGCCCACCTGGATATCGATTTCGGTCAGATAGTCCTCCGGTGTCGGGCTGACGGTCTCATTGATGACAGTTTCATAGGCATAGCCCGTCAATGGAATGCCCTGGGCTTTGGCATAGGCCAGCATCCGTTCATAGGCCGCCGGGACCTGCTCCCAATAGCCCCGGCAATAGGCCCGCAGATAGGTACCGCCGGGGCGGATGTGCTGCCGTGGAACGGCGGCGGCGTCGGGACACCGCAGAAAAATAGCCGTATAGCCCCAAAAATCCTTCCGCATCAGCCGTTCCACCGGAATCATGGCCCCGTAGTCAATGCCATACAGCCGCCGGAGTCCATGGTCCGTCACGGCCTGCTGGGAGGTCTGTACATCCTCCTCCATGGTGGCGGTCCGGGACGTTTCCAGCAGGGCCAGGCGGCGCGGCTCCACGCTCACCAAGCCCATCCGGTCCGGGTCCACCTGCCGCAGCTGCTCCAGGGATTGCCGCTGACGGCCCAATGCCTCCTGCAATTCCCGCAGATGGGCCATGGCCGCATCCAATTCCGCCGCCTTTTCCGCCATCAGGGTGTCCAGGTCCTCCACGGACCGATGGGCCATCCAGGCCCGGATATCGGGGATGGACATGTTCAGCTCCCGCAGCATCAGAATGGTGCCCAGGGTGGCGCTCTGGAGAAAACTGTAATACCGATAGCCGTTCTCCCCCACCACCGCCGGACGGAACAGGCCGATTTCATCGTACCACATCAGCGTCTTTTTATGGATGCCGTGGGCCTTGGCAAATTCCCCAATGGTATAGAGATGTCTGGCATCCTGGGGCATGGGTCCCACCTCCTGTGTCGTTTTGGATACTATAGCATATGTCGTTGCTTTTTGCAGCCCCATGGAGTATACTGGAAAAAAACAGAAGGAGGCGGGCCCTGGGCCCAAGTTTGGTATCAACGAGATTTTACGCGCACTCCATGAGAGAAAATCGGTACGGCTCTACGAGGACCGGCCGGTTCCCGATTCGGTAAAGGCCGCTGTTCTGGAAGCCGCGGTACAGGCCCCTACGGCGGGCAATCAACAGCTGTACACCATTCTGGACATCACGGACCCGCAGCTCAAGCACGCCCTTTCCATCACCTGTGACAATCAACCCTTTATCGCCCAGGCCCCCATGGTTCTGGTGTTTCTGGCCGACTGCAAAAAATGGTATGACGCCTACCGCTTCGCCGACTGCAATCCACGGGAGCCCGGCGTGGGTGACCTGCTGCTGGCCGTCAGCGACGCCAACATTGCCGCCCAAAACGCCGTTACCGCCGCGGAAAGTCTGGGCCTTGGTTCCTGCTACATCGGTGATATCATGGAGCACACCGCCGAGCAGCGCCGTCTGCTCCATCTGCCGGACTACATCTTCCCTGCCGCCATGGTTGTATTTGGCTACCCCACGGAACAGCAGCGCCGCCGTCCCAAGCCCACCCGCTGCCCCATGGAGCAGATTGTCCATGAAAACCGATACCGTATCCTCGACGAGACGGAACTGCGTCACATGCTGGAGGACAAGGCGGGAGAAAAGCCCTATGAGGTGTGGCTTAACGCCTTCTGTCAGCGGAAATACAACTCAGAGTTTTCCCAGGAAATGACCCGGTCTGTGGCTGCCTATCTGCGGCAATACCACATGCCGGCAGAAGATTGACCATCATATAAAATGGGGCGTGCTGCCAGCGCAGCACGCCCCATTTTATCATTATGTTGTTATTGCATAAAGGCTTCGTCAAAGGTTTTGACATCAACGGGTTTGCTGTAATAGTAACCCTGGCCCAAATCACAGTGCAGCTCCCGCAGCAAAGCTTCATCCTCCGCCGTCTCCACACCTTCGGCCACCGTTTCCAAGCCCATGGTTCGGGCAAACTGGATAATCTGGTCCAGAATCGCCCGCCGCCGGGCGGCATCTTCCTCGGTGGCTGCCATGGCGAGAAACCCACGGTCCAGCTTCAATTCATCAATTTTCAGCTGATACAGCGCATTAAGGGACGAATATCCCGTACCAAAGTCGTCCATGGAGACCCGGAAGCCCTGTTGATGGAGCTGGTCGATGACATCGTTAAGCTCCTTTGTGTTGCCCGTAGCCACACCCTCGAGAATCTCCAACGTCACATACTGGGGCGGCACATCATATTTCTGGACAAGCGCGGTGAGTTTTTCCACGTACCCGGCACTGAAGAACAGCAGCCGCGTCTGGTTGACCGAAATGGGCACCGGTACCCGGCCCGCGTCCATCCACCGCCGCAGCTGGCGGCACACCTGGTCCATCATATAGAGGTCCAGCTGGGTACAGAATCCGTTTTCTTCAAACAGCGGAATAAACTCATTGGGATACCGATAGGTTCCGTCCGGCTTGCGCCACCGGACCAACGCCTCCGCACCGGCCAGCGCCCCGGTATCCAGCCGGAACTTGGGCTGCAAAAACAGTTCATACTGCTCCTGGTCCAGTGCCAGCTGCATGGTGTTTTCAATCTGACATTTGCGCCGTTCCTCGGCGTGGACCTTGGCATCATAAAACGATATCTCCGTCTGCATGGACGCCTGGATGCTCTGCATGGCCAGCAACGCCTGGACCCGGTCGCCTCCCACGGTTACGCCGCAGTACAGGGCCACACCAACGCCATAGTGCTTCTGCCATGCTGTGCGGACGGCAGCGGTGAGCTGCTCCACCCGGCCCCGCAGAATCGCTTCGTCCGTGTCTTCCATCATAATATAGAACAGGTCCGCCGCGTCCCGGCAGAAAAATTCTCCCGGACGTATCTGTTCCTCAATGGCGGCCTTCAAATCCCGCAAGACCTGATCGCCGCCGGCGGAGCCGTGGAGCTCATTGATAAATTTAAACCGGTGGATATTGACGGCCACAATGCTATAGGGCAAATGCTGGGCCTTGTGCGCTTCCAACCGCTGCTCAAACCGGATGGCGTTTTCCGCACCGGTCACCCGGTCATAGTAGGCCAGCTTCACCAGCGCCGCACTGTTGCGCCGGAAGGCCATATAGCCCAGATACAGAATGGCCATCGCCACCAGCACCATCAGCGACAGGGAAACCGCCGCCACCATCAGAATATGGCCCATATACTGGGAGGTACTCATATCCGTATCGGCGCAGTAGAGATACCAGTTGTTGACGCCCACCGGCTCAATACAGAACTGATACCGGTTGCCGTCGTAGACAAAGGAAGACGAGACACCCTCCTGATTGGCAAAGGCCTTCCGCGCCGCCGCCTGGGCCTCTTCCGACATAAAGGAATCATCCAGCAGCGTCTCCGGCTGCTCCTTGATGACTGAATAGGACGAACAAATGAGAAATTCTCCCTGGTCGTTGAGCAGATGCAGATAGCCCTTGCCGCCCAACACCGTATCACCGCTGAGAATTTCCTCAAAAATACCGATGTTGTCGCAGGCCGTCAGTACGCCCACCACCGCGCCGTCCTTATACACCGGTACACTGTATGTACACAGCTTTTCATTGTTGGCCGCAGTCTTAAAGTCAGCGCTGGAAAAAAGCCGGGAAATGCTCTCCTTTCCCTCAAAGGCCGACTCCACCGTATCAATCACATCCGCCTGGCACTGTGCCAGCGGGAACGACTGGGGATTGTCCACGTCGCTCCGGGTCATAACCCCCATGCGATCCTGGGTGAAAAACGCCATATTGACAAAATCATTGCTGCCGTTGGCCGTCTGCAATACCGTATGCAGCCGCTCCCGGTCCTCCAAATCCTCATAGGACAGAATGGATGCCGCTGTCCGCAAACACTGGAAGTTGTAATCGATTTGCTTCAAAATTCGTTTTTTGTACTCCTTCGTCTCCGCTTGCAGCTGAATCTGCGTC
>DVJJ01000150.1 GCA_018716875.1 Candidatus Avoscillospira avistercoris | reverse complement strand
GTTACGCCGGTTGAAAATCATCACTACCGCTGGAAGTTGAGCTTTGGTGAAGCCAAGGTGGCCCAGGAGCGCAGCAATCTTCTGGAACCTGAAAATCCTCCGGTGCTGGCATTCACGATAGACTTTGAGACTGCCCGCAAATTCCGATACGCAAACGGCCTGCCGACTCAGTTCCGCAAGCGAGATTGGAATGACTTAACCGTTGAAGTGTATCTGTAATCCAAACAAATGCGCATAAAACAAAAACAAGCGCACCGCCATAGACGGTGCGCTTGTTGATTCAGATGTGGGTTTTCGTCGCTGTGATGCGATTACTTATCCATCGCACGGGGTGCTTTAATAGCAGCCTGCGCGGCAGCCAGTCTGGCAATGGGCACGCGGAAGGGGCTGCAGGAGACGTAGGTCAGGCCCACGTTGTGGCAGAATTCCACGGTGCTGGGATCGCCGCCCTGCTCGCCGCAGATGCCCAACTTGATGTCGGGACGGGTCTTGCGGCCCAACTCGCAGGACATCTGCACCAGACGGCCCACACCGGCCTGGTCCAGCTTGGAGAAGGGATCGGACTCATAAATCTTATTGTCGTAGTAGCTGGCCAGGAACTTACCGGCGTCATCACGGGAGAAGCCGAAGGTCATCTGGGTCAGGTCGTTGGTGCCGAAGGAGAAGAACTCGGCTTCCTTGGCGATATCGTCGGCGGTGAGGGCTGCACGGGGAATCTCAATCATGGTGCCGACCTTGTAGTGCATGTCGGAGCCGGCTTCCTTGATGAGCTTCTGTGCCGTGGCGTCAATGACGTTCTTGACGTAGGCCAGCTCACGGGCCTCACCAACCAGGGGAACCATGATTTCCGGCTCGATCTGCCAGGCAGGACGGCGGCTGCGGACAGCCAGCGCGGCCTTGATAATGGCGGAGGTCTGCATCCGGGCGATTTCGGGGAAGGTCACGTCCAGACGGCAGCCACGGTGGCCCATCATGGGATTGAACTCGTGGAGGGAGTGGATGACGTTGGTCAGATGCTCCACGGAGATCTTCATTTCCTTGGCCAGGGCTTCGATATCAGCGGGGTCCGTGGGAACGAACTCATGCAGCGGGGGATCCAGAAGGCGGATAGTGACCGGGCGGCCCTTCATGGCCTCGTAGATAGCTTCAAAGTCGGCCTGCTGCATGGGCTCCAGCTTGCTCAAAGCCTTCTCACGCTGCTCCACTGTGTCGGAAACGATCATCTGGCGGATGGCGGAAATGCGGTCGGGATCAAAGAACATATGCTCGGTACGGCACAGACCAATGCCTTCGGCGCCAAAGTTGACGGCCTGACGGGCGTCCTTGGGGGTGTCGGCATTGGTGCGGACCTGCAGGGCGCGGAACTTGTCGGCCCAGGCCATGATACGACCAAACTCGCCGGAGATCTCGGCCTCGGCTGTGTGGAGCCGCTCACCGTAGATGTTGCCGGTGGAGCCGTCGAGGGAGATCCAGTCACCCTCTTTGTAGACCTTGCCGCCCAGCTCAAACTTCTTGTTGGCTTCGTCCATCTTAATGGCACCGCAGCCGGAGACGCAGCAGGTACCCATACCACGGGCCACAACGGCGGCGTGGGAGGTCATACCGCCGCGAACCGTCAGGATGCCGCGGGCAAAATGCATGCCCTCGATGTCCTCGGGAGAGGTCTCCAGGCGGACCAGAATCACTTTCTCGCCCTTGTCCACCCAGGTGACCACGTCATCGGCGGTGAAGACGATACGGCCGGCAGCAGCGCCGGGAGAGGCGGCAAGGCCCTGGCCGATGGGTTTGGCACGCTCCAGCTCTTCCTTGGGGAAAGTGGGGTGCAGCAGGGCATCCAAGCTCTTGGGGTCAATCATGGCCACGGCTTCCTGCTCAGTGATCATGCCCTCGTCCACCAGGTCGCAGGCAATCTTCAGAGCGGCGGCGGCGGTGCGCTTGCCGTTGCGGGTCTGGAGCATAAAGAGCTTCTTGTTCTCGATGGTGAATTCCATGTCCTGCATGTCGCGGTAATGGTACTCCAGCTTGTGGCAGATGTCCACAAACTGATCGTAGACCTCAGGCATGACGTCCTTCAACTGATCGATGGTCTGGGGGGTACGGACACCGGCCACCACGTCTTCGCCCTGGGCGTTCATCAGGAACTCACCAAAGAGCTTCTTCTCGCCGGTGGCGGGGTTGCGGGTAAAGGCAACGCCGGTACCGGAGGTGTCGCCCATGTTGCCGAAGACCATCTCCTGGACGTTGACAGCGGTACCCCAGGAGGAGGGAATGTCGTTCATGCGGCGGTAGTAGATGGCGCGGGGGTTGTCCCAGGAACGGAACACGGCCTTGACGGCGCCCATAAGCTGCTCCTTGGGGTCCTGGGGGAACTCCTCGCCCAGCTTGGTGCGGTACTCGGCCTTGAACATCTCGGCCAGTTCCTTCAGGTCCTTGGCCGTCAGCTCGGTATCCTGGGTGACGCCGCGCTTCTCCTTCATCTCGTCGATGAGCTGTTCAAAATACTTCTTGCCCACCTCCATGACGACGTCGGAGTACATCTGGATAAAACGGCGGTAGGAATCGTAGGCGAACCGGGGGTTCTTGGTCTTCTTGGCGAAGGCCTCCACCACCTCGTCGTTGAGACCCAGGTTCAGGATGGTATCCATCATACCGGGCATGGAGGCCCGGGCGCCGGAGCGGACGGAAACCAGCAGCGGGTTGGACATGGAGCCGAACTGCTTGCCGGTAATTTCCTCCAGCTTAGTGATATATTCCATAATCTGACCTTCAATCTCAGGATTGATGGTCCGGTCATCGGCATAATACTGGGTGCAGGCTTCGGTGCTGATGGTGAAGCCGCGAGGCACGGGCATACCCATGCTGGTCATTTCCGCCAGGTTGGCGCCCTTGCCGCCCAGCAGTTCGCGCATGCTACCATTGCCCTCGGAGAACAGGTAGATGTATTTGGTGGACATAGTTTTCATTGACCCCTTTCCATACCTAGGGAGCGTTGTACTTCCTGGAAGTGCAAAAAATGATTTTTAACAAATGAAGTATAACACACGGTCCACCGTTTGAAAACCGCAGAAATGGAAATTTATCAAACATTGTGCAATGTTTTTAAAAATCTGCCCATATGATGCAGCGAATAGACAATATCACGAAAAAGTAGGCAAAATGCTGCAAATGCAACAATGATTTTTGTGTAAAACATAGCGGAAACAGAATTTTTCCTGGAAATAAATACGGAAAATATTTTCAACATTATATAAAATACACAAAAAACGTTTCGCGCTTTTGTTCGTCATGCCGTATTCGGATTACGGCGTTTTCCGGATTTTCTGAGAAAAACAGCCCGGCGGCCCGTGATGGCGTCGCCGCTGCCGGGTTTGACAAGAAAAGCGTCAGCGGGTACAATAACAACAGTTTCCCGGTCACGGGCTGGGTATAGCGAGGAACGACTATGAAGCAATCTTGGAAACGGATAATGGCCGCGGCGGCGCTGACGGCGGCGCTGGTTGGCACCGTATGGGCCGCCGGCGGCACCAGCGATGACCCGGTTATTTCCCTGAGCTATTTACAACAGAAGTTTACGCCTCAGCTGGAAGCGGACGTGCAGCAGGCCACTTATGACGGTTTGGGAACCGTTTACGGCGACCAGCTTCGCGCCGCAGTGGACAGCTATGCCGCCGTGCGTCTGACGGCCCAAAAGCAGCAGTCCGCAGTGTTGCAGAAGACTGAAGGCGTGCTGCTGCTGAAGCAGGGTGATGTGCTGACGGCTGCGCCGGGCTGTAAGGTGACCGTCAAAAACGGCTCCCTGATTGCCGATACCTCTTATCTGGTGGACGTTACCGGCGGAAGCGTGGTAACCAAGTACGCCGCCCTGACGCCAGGCCACCTTTATATGATGGGCGATACGTCCACTGGAGAACTGAAGGTGCAGACGGCCACCTGTGAAGTGACGGTCAACGGCAGTTACAGCCTGTCGCCGTCGGACAGTGTGGATTACGGCTCCCGGGTCCGGGCACTGGAACAGATGGGATTGTTTCTCGGCACCAATACGGGTTTCCAACTGGAAGCCACAGCAGACCGGGCCCAGGGTCTTGTGATGTTCCTGCGGCTGCTGGGGCTGGAAGACGAAGCTTTGGCCTATACGGGGTCCTGCCCTTTTACCGATGTGAAAGACCATTGGGCGGAGCGGTATGTGGCCTATGGCTACAGCCAGGGGCTTACCGGCGGCACCTCCCCCACCACCTTTTCTCCCAACTCTAAAATCACATGCCAGCAGTACGCCACTTTCCTGCTGCGGGCCCTGGGCTATACGGAAAACGAGGATTTTACCTATGCCAATGCGGTCAATGATCTGACGGATCAAGGCATTCTGACGGCGGCGGAGGCCCGCGGCCTGTCCTCCGGGGACTTTGCCCGGTATAAAATGGCCTACCTGTCCTTTGCGGGTCTGTTCGGTGTGGACCAGGAGCAGGGCGGCCTGCTGATGAATGATTTAGTGGACAGCGGCGCTGTCACCCGGCAGCAGTTGGCCCAGGGCTTGGCCCAGGTCACCGGCGGGAAAATTTCCTGATTGGACCTTTCACACTTTGAAGCCTCCTACATACCATGGAATGAGCGGCAAAGCTCCTCAAAATTTCATTGGGAGGTAACGACTATGTCCTGTAATTCCATGTCCTGCGGTTCTTCCGGTATCTTTGCCTTTGGCAACAGCTGGTGGTGGATCATTCTGTTGATCATCATTGTTCTGTGCTGGGGCAACAACGGCTGCGGCTGCAACACCAACAACTGCGGCTGCGGCAACAGCAACGACTGCGGCTGCTGCTAAAGTCCATACCCAAAGGGCGCTGTCTTCGGACAGCGCCCTTTCCGCTTGCCGCAGAAGTGCTCTTCGACAAAAAAATTACAGGGTTTAGGGGCGGCGCCCCGGCCGCACCTCGCAAGGTGTGAAATCCCCTGTCCACTTCCAGCCAAGTCTTTACAAATCACGGAAAATCCGATATACTATTTATTTAGAATGGAATAAACCTTGCTTTTTTGAGGTGAAATATGACAGATTTAAGCAAAATCCGCAACTTCTCCATTGTGGCCCACATCGACCACGGCAAATCCACCCTGGCTGACCGGCTGCTGGAGGAATGCGATACCATTGACAAGCGGGAAATGGAGGACCAAATTCTCGACTCCATGGAGCTGGAACGGGAGCGCGGCATCACCATCAAGGCCCGGGCGGTCCGGCTGGACTACAAGGCCGATGACGGTGAAACCTATGTGCTGAACCTCATTGATACCCCAGGCCACGTGGACTTCAACTATGAGGTGTCCCGCAGCCTGAAAGCCTGTGAGGGCGCGGTGCTGGTGGTGGACGCTTCCCAGGGCATCGAGGCTCAGACGTTGGCCAACACCTATCTGGCCATTGACGAGGGGCTGGAAGTGCTGCCGGTGGTCAATAAAATTGATCTGCCTGCCGCCCGTCCCCAGGAGGTCAAGCAGGAGGTAGAGGACGTCATTGGACTGCCTGCCATGGACGCGCCGGAGATTTCCGCCAAAAACGGCACCAACATCCACAGCGTTTTGGAGATGATTGTCCGGGATGTGCCCGCCCCTCAGGGCGACCGGGAAGCCCCGTTACAAGCGCTGATCTTCGACAGCCAGTATGACTCTTACCGGGGTGTTATCGTCTATATGCGCGTGTTCAACGGCGTTGTAAAGCCTGGCATGGACGTGAAGATGATGGCTACCGGCGCTGTCTATAAGGTGGTGGAGGTGGGATATCTCAGCCCTCTGGGCATGATTCCCACAACGGCCCTGGGTGCCGGTGAGGTCGGCTATCTGACGGCCTCCATCAAGAATGTTTCTGATACCCGTGTGGGTGACACGGTGACCGGTGTGGAAAATCCCACGCCGGAGGCGCTGCCCGGTTATAAGACGGTACAGCCCATGGTTTTTGCCGGCATCTACCCTGCCGACGGCAGCAAGTACGGCGATCTGCGGGATGCATTGGAAAAACTCCAGCTCAACGACGCTTCCATGAGCTTTGTCCAGGAAAGCTCCATTGCGTTGGGCTTCGGTTTCCGCTGCGGCTTCTTGGGCTTGCTCCATATGGAGATTATTATGGAGCGGCTGGAACGGGAGTACAATCTGGATTTGATTACCACGGCCCCCAACGTCGTCTATCATATTACCAAAACCAACGGTGAAAAGCTGGAAGTCTACACGCCCCTGAACTACCCGGACCCGGCGGAGATTGAGCAGGCCGAGGAACCTTTCGTCAAGGCCAGCATCATCACGCCCCAGGAGTATGTGGGCAATATTATGGAACTGTGCCAGCAGCGGCGCGGCGACTATAAGGACATGCAGTATTTGGACGCCAACCGTGTGGAACTCCATTATGAAATGCCCCTCAATGAGATTATCTATGATTTCTTCGACTCGCTGAAATCCCGGACCCGTGGGTATGCGTCACTGGACTATGAACTGTGCGGCTACCGGCCCAGCAAGCTGGTGAAGCTGGACATTCTTCTGAATGGTGAGATTGTGGACGCCCTGAGCTTTATTCTTTTTGCGGACAACGCCTATCCCCGGGCCAGAAAAATCTGTGAACGGCTAAAGGAAAACATTCCCCGTCAGATGTTTGAGATTCCGGTCCAGGCAGCCATTGGCGGTAAGGTCATCGCCCGTGAGACCATCAAGGCATTGCGGAAAGACGTGCTGGCCAAGTGCTACGGCGGCGATATCACCAGAAAGAAGAAGCTGCTGGAGAAACAGAAGGAAGGCAAGAAGCGCATGCGCTCCTTCGGCACCGTGTCGGTGCCCTCCGAGGCGTTTATGGCCGTGCTGAAGCTGGACAACGATTAAGGAGGCCCCATGAAAACCGTTACCGTCTACACCGACGGCGCCTGCTCCGGCAACCCCGGCCCCGGCGGCTGGGGTGCCATTCTGGAATATGGCCCCCATGTCCGGGAACTGTCCGGCGGCGAGGCCCAGACTACCAACAATCGCATGGAGCTGACCGCCGTCATTGTGGCGCTGGAAAAGCTGAAAGAGCCCTGCATTGTGGAGCTGTACAGCGACTCCAAGTATGTGCTGGACTCTCTGGAAAAAGGCTGGGTCTACAACTGGGAGAAGAACAACTGGGTCAAAAAGGACAAAAAGCCCGCCCTCAATGCGGACCTCTGGCAGCAGCTTTTGGTGCAGATCCGCCGTCATACAGTTCATTTCCATTGGGTCAAAGGCCATGCCGATAACCCGAAAAATAATCGTTGTGACCAGTTGGCTGTGGCAGAAAGTAAAAAGTTTTGAGCCGGTAAAAAGCTATAAAACCGTAAAATATAAAAGTTTTACTCGATTTTTTTCAAAAAATCGCAGGGTCCAGGGGCAGCGCCCCGGTCGCCCGCCGCAACGGGCGAAACACCCCATTCGTTCCCAGCGCCATCCGCAGATGGCGCAATCTCCGCGGCAACGCCGAAAGGCCGCCGTCCCCACCCAATAGCGGGTGGTGGACGGCGGCCTTTTTTGCCGTAATGTTGTTTTGCCTCTCTCTGTTCCAAACCAGAGATGCGGCCTGCCGGAGCGGGCGGGATCAATGGGATACAGGGTGGAAGGAGAAATGAGGTAGGTAAACAGAGGTTGGAATATGGGTAGGGAAACAAAGAAGAAGCAGGTTGGGAAACTGGTGCAACAGGGTAACTCCGCTCCGGCAGGTCGCGGAGAGGGGCTGTTACAGGGCTTCCAGACGGTGAACGGCGTCGGCCAGCAGAGCTGCGGCACCATCCAGCGTGAAGCGGCCCGTGTCCACGGTCATATGATAGTTGGAGGCGTCGCCCCACTTGCGCTGGGTGAAGAAATTGTAATATTCCGAACGCATCTTATCTTCTTTTTTGATGGTCTTGTCAGTCAGCTCACTGGGGATGCCGTAGTATTTTACCAGGCGTTCACGGCGAACATCGGTAGAGGCCGTCACAAAGACGTTGAAGCAATCGTGCTGTTCCTGCAGCACATAGTCGGCGCACCGTCCGACGATGACACAGTCACCATCCTGGGCCACACGGCGGATGACATCAAACTGGGCGAAGGCCAGCTTTTGATTCAGCGGCAGGGCGTCGGTGACGGGCATGGTGGCATAAAGGAAGGTGCTGTACAGCAGGGACCCGGCAGGCCGCTCGTCAAAGTGGCTCACCACATCCTCATGCATGCCGCTCTCCCGGGCTGCAATCTTCAGGAGCTCCCGGTCATAGAAGCGGTAACCCAGCAGCTTGGCCAGCTTTTCGCCCACCATACGGCCGCCGGAGCCGTATTTACGGTCAATGGTAATAATCATAGGACAATCCCCCTTTGCTACTTATAGTATACGGCAAATGGTGGAATATTACAAGATTTATTTTGTATTTCCACAAAACTTATGAATATTTAACAAATGGTCCAATGCTGTCTTATTTGATCGAAACCAGGAACGGCTGAATGTTACGGTTTCATTACAAGTTGGCCGATTTTGTTGACGAAAGGTTTAAAAAAGGGGTATACTGACTGTGTTGCCGGGGATTCCCTGTGCAGAAATTAGAAAATTATTACAAGGAGGTCCCGCCGTGAAAACCCTACGACGTTGTTTTCTCGCATTGACACTGGCTCTCGCTCTGTCCGCAGGCGCTGCGGCGGTGGAGACGTCCGCCTTTGACTTTACCGACTGGAATCAGGTGGATTATCAGTCCCAGGTATCCATTCTCACATCCCTGGGTGTGGTCGCCGGCTATGCCGACAACAGCTTCCGCCCCGATGACCCCATTACCCGTGCAGAGATTGCCAAAATTGTCTCGTTCCTGCGGGAAGACACCGTGCCGCAGTACACCACCAGCAGCTACACTGATACGGCCGACACCTGGGCCGGTGACTATATCGAATACTGTGCCGAACAGGGAATTCTGGGCGGCTATAACGGTCAGTTCCGCCCCAAGGACTATGTGACCGCCCGGGAACTGGCCAAGGCGTTGCTGGTGGTCCTGGGCCAGGACAGCAGCGCCTATGTGGGCGACAATTGGGCCGAGGCCGTGGATGAGGACGCTGACGTGCTGGGCATTTATAACGGCTACACGCTGGCCCGGGACCTCTATGTGACGCGGCAGCAGGCCTGCCTGTTAATCAGCAATGCATTGCAATGCCCGGTGCAGGTGGAGCAGCAGGACGGCAGTATGGTGTACATATTGGATGAAATGATGGAGCCGGTTTCGCTGCTGCAATACCGGTTCAAGGTCATTCCCGTGGTGGGCGTCGTGGAGGCCAACGCGCAGGTGGACCTGCGGGGCGGCGGCTCGCTGGATGGCAATTTGCTGCACATTGCCGGATATACCAAGGATTTTGAGGTCAGCGAACAGGTGGCCAATGACATGTCCCTGGTGGGCTGCAATGTGACGGTGTATGCCCGATTCTTTGAGGATTATAACCGTATTTACGGCGTTCCCCAGGTGGTAAAGGACACAGGCTACAGTGCTGGGAATCTGCATGCGTCGGAACTTCCCGTCGTTATGAAGTACGGCAATTTGAAATTTGGCAACGATACCACCTATTATATCAACTATGAGCGGGTCAACCGTGCCGCCATTGATCTGTTAGAGCCTCAGGATGTGCTGAGTATTTTTGATTATGAGGGTGACAATATCATTGATTTGGTATTGGTGACCCGGACAAGTGCGGCAGAATCCACGCCGAAGGATGAGACCACCACAGCGCATCGTTAAAAAATTTTAAAACACAAAATCCCGTTGTTTCCAGTGGAAACAACGGGATTTCTGTATCTTGGTTCGCTTATTTCTTTTCGATGACCTCGATGCCGCCCAGGTACTTGCGCAGGACCTCGGGAACAACAATGGAGCCGTCGGCCCGCTGGTTCTGCTCCACCATGGCGGGGAAAATGCGGCTGGTGGCCAGACCGGAACCGTTGAGGGTGTGGACAAATTCCGGCTTGCCGGTGGCTTCGCGGCGGAAACGGATATTGCCGCGGCGGGCCTGATAATCCCGGGCATTGGATACAGAGGAAACCTCCTTGTAGCCGTTCATGGAGGGAATTTGAATCTCGATGTCGTAGGTGCGGGCCATGGAAGCCGAGCAGTCGCCGGCGGCCAGCTTCACGGTACGGAAGTGGAAGCCCAGACCCTTGACCAGGTTTTCAGCCTTGGTAACCAGTTCCTCAAAAGCTTCGTCGGACTTCTCCGGCAGGGTGTACTGGAACATTTCAATCTTGTTGAACTGGTGACCACGAACCATGCCGCGCTCATCGGCACGATGGGAACCGGCTTCGCGACGGAAGCAGGGCGTGTAGGCAAAGAACTTCCGGGGCAGCATGGATTCGGGCAAAATCTCGTCACGGTACAGGGAGGCCAGAGCCGTCTCTGCCGTGGGAAGCATAAAGTGCATCCGGTCGTCGGTGGGGTTTTCGATTTTGTAAACCTCATCGGCAAACTTGGGGAACTGACCGGCAGTTTCGCCGCACTTGTACTCCAGCATATGGGGCAGCATCACCATTTCATAGCCGTCGGCCAGATGGCAGTCCATAAAGTAGTTGAGCAGCGCCCACTCCAGACGGGCGCCCATGCCCTTGTACAGCCAGAAACCGCTGCCGGCCAGTTTTACGCCGCGCTCATAATCAATAAGGCCCAGGTCGGTGCAGAGGTCCACATGGTGCTTGGGCTCGAAGTCAAACTGGTGGGGTTCACCATAGTAGCGCAAGGGCTCATTGTTTTCCTTGCCGCCGGGGGTCAGATCCGGGTCGGGCAGGTTGGGCAGGCTCAGCATCAGGGTCCGGTACTCGGCTTCAATGGTACCCAACTTTTCGTCGTTGGCGGCAATGGCGGTTTTCAGCTCACCCATACGGGCAAAGATGGGGGCCACGTCTTCACCGGCCTTTTTCAGCTGGGGAATTTGCTTGGAGACCTTGTTCTGCTCCGCCTTCATGGCTTCGGTCTCGGCAATGGCGGCACGGCGGGCCGCATCCAGTTCCAAAATGCGGTCTACGGCTTCGTCGCAATCCACTTCCTTGGCCCGATAACCGGCCTTGACGGCCTCGGGATTGTCCTTAATGCGCTTGATATCGATCACAAGAATTCACTCCTATGTTGGGGCGGCATGGCCGCCGTTTTGATAGTGTTTCCGCCCTTATTGGGCTTCGTCCAGCTGAGTTTGCAGCTGGGCTACGGTAGCTTGGTCATCGGCGGTCAGCAGTTCCACCAGGGGATTCAGCTGCTCCAGAACCGTGGACAGGGTTTCACTGTCTTCCTCCGCTGCGGCTGTTTTGGCCTGGGCCAACAGCACATAGGCGGTCTGGGTGTCGGTCACCTTCTGATTGGCGTCCTCCAACTCCTGCTCCAGCTGGGACTGGGTCTTTTCCAGCCGCTCTTTGCTTTCCTCCAAATCCTCCACCTGGGCTTCCAGATCTTCCACCTGGACTTCCAACGTGGCATTGGCAGCGGACAAGGCTTGGTTTTCGTCTTGCAGCTTTCCGGCGTTTTGCAGGGCGCTGGCATTGGATTTGTTCAACTCAGAGATGGTCTGCTTGGAGTCCCGCAGCTGAATCATAAACGTCAGCAGCACCAGCAAAAAGGCGACACCAAACAAAATGGCCATATACCGCAGCAGGGCGGTGCGCTTTTCGTCGGAAATGGGCTCCCGGTCCTTGGCCGGATCTGCCGGTGCTGGCTGCGCTACTGTGGATTCGTTCTGCTCCTGGGGCTTCGATTGCTCGGTCATGTTGTTGCCTCCTTGCCTTGCAGCTGCTCCAGAGCATCCAACAGCTGTTGCAGGTCATCGGGGCCGTAGAACTCAATGTCCAGGTGGCCCTTACGTTTTCCGTTGGTAATCTTTACGCCGCGGCCCAGTTGCTTGGACAACTGCTTGGCACACTCGGCAATATAGTCCACGGTCAGGGGTTTGGACGGTTCTTCCACTGGAGCTTCCCGTGCCATGGAACGGCACATCAGTTCCGCCTGCCGCACCGACAGCTGCAAGGATGCAATTTTCTGCGCGGCGGCCCGCTGCTGCTTTTCATCCTTCAGTGTCAATACCGCTCGGGCGTGGCCCGGTGATAAATGGCCATCGGCCACCATTTGCAGCAAGTCTTCGGGCAAAGCCAGCAGACGCAGGGCATTGGCCACTGTGGGACGGGATTTTCCCACCCGCTGGGCGGCCCAATCCTGGGTCATGCCGTATTCCTCAATGAGCTTCTGATAACCCAGGGCCTCTTCCACCGGGTTCAGGTCTTGGCGCTGGAGGTTTTCGATCAGCGCCAGCTCCGTGGCCTTTTCGTCATCGGCTTCTATAATCACAGCCGGTACCGTGTCCAGACCGGCCAGACGGGCGGCCCGCCACCGACGCTCACCGGCGATAATCTGATAGAATCCGTTGTCCCCTTTGCGGACGGTCAGGGGTTGAATGACGCCGTGGATGGCGATGGAGTCGGCCAACGCCTGCAGCTCCGCCTCGTCAAAGTTCTTTCGGGGCTGATTGGGATTGGGCTCAATTTTCTGCAAGGGCAATTGCAGATCGGGCTGCTGGGGCTCATCGGTGGGCGGCGTCATATCGCCAAACAGAGCGCCCAGACCTTTGCCCAGGCCCTTACCGCCTTTCTTCTCGGCCATCAACGTCTCTCCTTCTTCAAAAATTCCTGCGCCAAAGCGTTGTAGCTTTCAGCGCCGCGGCTGAATCGGTCATAGGCCATAATGGGCATTCCATGGCTGGGCGCCTCGGACAGCCGCACATTGCGCGGAATCACAGTGGCAAACACCTTGCCTGGGAAGTACCGCCGGACCTCTTCGGCCACCTGCATAGACAGATTGGTACGGCCGTCAAACATGGTGAGAATGACGCCAAAAATGTCCAGCTTTTTGTTGAGGGAACGATTGACAGCCCGAAGCGTTGTCATCAAATCCCGCAGTCCTTCCAAAGCATAATATTCACATTGGACCGGAATCAAAATATGATCGGCGGCGCAGAGCGCGTTGAGGGTCAGCAATTCCAGGGACGGCGGACAGTCCACGAAGATGTAATCATAGTCGTCCCGCAGCGCCTCCAATGCTTTGCGCAGCTGGTGTTCCCGATCAGGCATAGAAATCAGTTCGATGCCCGCACCGGACAGGGATGCCGACGACGGCAGGACATGCCCCCACTCTGTTTCCACAACAGCCGATTTGGGGTCCGCGCCGTTGATGATGACATCATAGATGCTGGTCTCCAGCTCGTCCTTGTCTACGCCCAGGCCGGAGGTGGAATTGGCCTGGGGGTCAAAATCGCACAGCAAAACCTTTTTGCCCGCCAAATGGAGGGCCGCGGTCAGATTGACCGCAGAGGTAGTTTTTCCCACGCCGCCTTTTTGATTCACGACGGAGAGGATCATTCCCATGGGCAAACTCCTTTCAAGCCGGGTAATGTACATGAATTTGCCCGAAATTCCGAAAAAATCGGGATTGCGGGTTCTCCCCATTATACCACCATACGGCGGGAAATGCAACCAATAGACGGGACAGAACAAAAAGTGTTTCACGTGAAACACTACATCGTTGCGTGTTTCACGTGAAACATTCTGTTGCTATTTTGGGGAATCCAGATAGATAAACCCGTTGCAACGCTCACTTTCACCATACCAGTGTAAAGGGTATAAATTATCGGGGTCATGGGATTTTGGTATGTATGTAATACCTCTCCAGGCGTGCCCGGCGTCGGCCATGGAAACCCAGATGCCGTTGTCATCCACCGCCTCCACATAGCCTACATGGCCGTATTGGCCGCCGGACCAGGAGACAATGGAGTTGGATTTGGGGATGGTGGCAGAGCTTTGAAAGTAGGGAGACAAGGTGTGGTAATAGTCGCCGCCATTGCCCAACAGCGTGACGCCATCGCAAAGGTCAACAAGAGATTGTCCATAGGCAAGCTTTAGATATTGGGCTGCCCTACCCCAGGCCCACCAGGTACATTGCCATGGGTCCTTACCGGTGGCTTCGGCCATTTGGTGCCAACTGTCCTGCGTCAGTATATCGGATACCTGTAAGGAGTAGCCGTAATATTCCTGTTTGCCGGACAGTGCCACACCAGCAGGTACATTGTTTTTGCTGTTGGGCAGAATGGTCGTGATCTGATAACAGTCGTAAATGGAACTTCCGTAGTTGGTCAGATGTTTTTCGATACCATCAATGGACTCGCCAAGCTCGGCGATGACCTTTGGAGCATTCTCCTGCAACATGCGCCGATTTAAAGAAACCACCAGTTCCTCCGTCACTGCATCCACGGCGGATAGCGGGAAATCCAGCTGTACTTTCCCAGTCCAACCGGTAAAAAACAGCAAATTGCGTTTATTCACATATTCAAATGGCGACAAAGAGTAAGTATCTGATTGTGCGGAGTAAAAATCGCCCAGAATATTTGAGGCCCCATGGCGTCCTGTTTCAGTATAATACCAATCACCCGGCGTAACGTCAAAATATAGTGTGGCCGCCGCTGCGGTGAAAATCACAGCGGCGGCGGCCGTTACAACGGATAACGTGTAGGCTGCCTTGCGGTGAAGTTTCTGCATCAACACGATAGCGTTCGTTCCTTATCTTTTGTAGATGTGTTTCACGTGAAACATTAGTATTCCCGGTAAACGGCTTTGACCTTTCCCAAGATCTTGGCATACCGTCCATCCAAAGGCTGATAGTCGGGGTTCTCCGGCAAAAGCCAGATACCGCCATGGGTGTCCCGGCGGAACCGCTTTACCGTCGCTTCATCATCCAGCAGCGCCACCACAATGTCGCCGGTGTCCGCAGTGGATTGGGGCCGTACCACCACATGATCGCCGTCAAGAATCCCGGCATTGATCATGGAGTAGCCCTGTACCCGCAGGGCAAAACAGGTGTCATCCCCATCCCAGGGCAGATACCCTTCAATGTTTTCCTGGGCCAAGATGGGCATACCAGCGGCCACCGTACCGATGATGGGAATACGTCCCGGCTGGTGGGCTTCCGATAACGTAATGGCCCGGTTTTTGTTTTCGTCAATGTCAATCTGACCTTGTCGCTTCAATTCCGCCAAATGGTAATGGACCGAGGCCGTGGACCGAAGGCCCACAGCGGCGCAAATCTCCCGTACCGACGGCGCATACCCGTTTTCCGCTGTAAACGTCCGGAGGAACTCCAAAATATCCTGCTGCTTTGTACTGGTTCGTGCCATAAATGGGCCCCCTTTCTGCGGTTTATATGGTCATCATACCATAAAAACCAAACAAATGCAATGTCAAATGCCAGTCAGGTCAAAATCAGGCACATAGTCCCGGCGGGCGGCGGCAAAATCCTGCACAAAGCCATGGTCAATGCCGCATAGCTCCATCCAACTTTCCACGGCAGCATATTCCTCCTCCGTCACCGTCCGGTCAAAGGGCGGTGTTTTGCATACAGGACCCAGCGGCGTGTATTGGGCCATCAGAGAGAAAAATACAGACCCATCAGGAAAGTGGTCTGCGAACCAATCGACAACACCCAGCGAATTATCCACACAGCCCGGCAATACCAAATGGCGTACCATCGTGCCCCGGAGCAGTTGATCATCCTGTACCAGGCAGGGACCGGTCTGGCGGACCATTTCCAGAAGGGCAGCGGCCGCTACTTCCGGATAGTCCCCTGCCCCGGACAACTGAGCCGCTAACCGATGGTCAGAATACTTGAAGTCCGGCAAATAAATGTCTATCAAACCCTCCAGCTGCCGCAGCGTCTCTACCGATTCATAGCCGCCGCAGTTGTACAGCACTGGCACCGGCAGTTTGGGTGTCAGTGCCGGGAGTATGTCGGGAAGAAAATGGGTGGGCGTCACCAGATTGATGTTTTGTGCGCCCTCATCAATCAGGGACAGGAAGATTTCCCGGAGACGGCCGCTGTCCACCGGTGCGCCGTACTGCTCCAGGGAAATGGTGTGGTTCTGGCAGAACCCACAGCGAAGGGTACAGCCGGAGAAAAAGACCGTACCAGAACCGAAGCTGCCGGATACAATGGGTTCCTCCCAGTAGTGGAGGGCGGCGCGGGCGGCATGGGCCTTGCCCGGCATCCGGCAAAAACCCAACTCTCCCCTGCTGCGGTTCACGCCGCAGGCCCGGGGACATAGGGTGCAGTGTTCATATGTCAACAAGTGCGTCACCTCGTCAAATGGATACCAACAGTATACGATTCCCGGCGGAAAACCGCAAGAACGGTTTACGCAAAGAACGATCTGTGGTAAAATAAAGGGCATCAATGAAGGAGGAACTTCCCTATGAAAAAACTGCTTGCGGCCCTGCTGGCCGTTTTGCTGCTGGTGGGCGTCACCGGCTGTCATAAAGAGAAAACACCCGAAGAACCGGAGGTACCGAAACAGACAGTTACGGAACCGGTGGAAGAAGAACCGGATACTCCCCCACCCCAGCAGCCGGACACACTGGAGGAAAATCAGGAACAAGAGGACAACCAAGAAGACACCCCCGTGACCGATGGAGAGTTGGGCGCGGAGATGACGGTGGTAGAGACAGAGAACAGCATCGAGGACCGAGTTACCTATCTGATCACCATGCCGTCGGTGTCCACAGGCGACAGTGCCGTAGATACAATTTTAAACGACTATTACAGCAACCAAACCGGCAAGCTGGAGGACCTCTGCTGGGGTGAGATTTACGAACAGGCCATCAATGAGCATGTAAGTTTTGATGTGATGACGAATTTTAGTGTAAAGGAGAACACGCCGGAACGGCTTTCCATTGTGCGTCAGACCATTGTCACCAATACCCACACTGAGGAGCGCACCGTCACGCAGCAGGCGGAAACCTTCCGACTGTCCGACGGCGCATTGCTATTGGCCAATGACTTTTTTAATGTGGACGAAGCGGCGTGGACCAATCGTGTGGTGGATTTGGTCCGTCGGTCCATCAGCGAAAACCCGTACCACAGCGAGACACTGTCCTCACAGTGGTCGGATTTGGCCTACAGTGCGTTTAATAAGGACCAATTTTACGTCACAACCGACGCCTTTTGCGTGTTCTATCAGGACGGCGCGTTGGGCCAGGAGGGTGTAATAGAGTTTGAACTGCCCTGGACGGATCTCCAGGGTATCACTGCACAGTGACCGGAGGGAATCTATGGTCAAGAAGAGAGAACATATTACCGTCACCATTACCGGTTATACCAGCGAGGGCCAGGGCGTGGCCCGCCATCCGGAGGGTATGGCGGTCTTTGTTACCGATGCCATTGCCGGCGAAGTGGCGGAGGTGGAAATTGATCACGTGGGCAAAACAGCGGCCCACGGCCATATTGTCAAACTGCTGGAGGTCTCCCCTCACCGGGTCAATCGGGCTTGCCCCATTGGCAAACGGTGCGGCGGCTGCAATTTCTGGCATATGGATTATGAGGAAGAGCTGCGGCTGAAAGGTCAGCGGGTCCGGGATGCCATCAGCCGCATTGGTGGTGTGGACCCAGGCGAGGTGACGGTTCTGCCGGGTACCATGGAGGGCTACCGCAATAAAGCCCAGTTCCCTGTGGGGGCCAGTGATTTCGGACAGCCGGTGGCGGGATTTTATATGGCGCGCAGCCATGAAATCCTGCCGGTGCAGCGATGCCGGATTCAGGACCCGCGGGCCGATGAAGCGAAAACCGCCGTCATGGAATGGATGGAGCTGGAGAATATTTCGGCCTATGACGAGGGTTCCCAGCGGGGATTGGTCCGCCATATTTATGTGCGGACGGCGTCCGCCGGGACGCTGGTCTGTATTGTGGGCAATGGCGGTGCGCCGGAGGTGGCGGATACGCTGTTGCAGTTGTTGCAGGCAGCCGTGCCGGATTTGGTGGGGCTGGTCTGGAATATTAACCGCCGTCCTGGCAACAGTGTTTTGGGCGAACGCTTTGAAACGCTGTGGGGTCAGGGCTATTTGGAGGAAACGCTGTGCGGTCTGAAATTCCGTTTGTCTCCCCGGTCCTTTTTCCAGGTCAACCGGCAGCAGGCCCAGCGGCTCTATGATACGGCGCTGGAGTTGGCCCAGTTGGATGCCAATACCACGGCATTGGATTTGTACTGCGGCACCGGTACCATTACCCTGTGTATGGCCCGGAAAGCTGGAAAGGTCTATGGTGTGGAGATTATCGACGCGGCCATTGCGGACGCTTGGGAAAACGCCAAGCGTAACGGCATTGATAATGTGGAGTTTTTCTGTGCCGATGCCGGACAGGCCGCTGAGCGGTTCGCACGGGAGGGCATCGCACCACAGGTGATTATGGTAGACCCGCCCCGGAAGGGCCTTTCCCCTGCTGCGGTGGATGCTATGGCCCAGATGGCGCCGGAACGCATTGTCTATGTCTCCTGTGACCCGGCCACCCTGGCGCGGGATATCGGACTGCTGCGGGAAAAAGGCTACGTCTTGCACACGACAAAAGCGGTGGATATGTTCCCCCGCTGTGCCCATATCGAGACGGTATGTTTATTGTCCAAACTTAACGCGAAGCAACATATCGAGATAAACTTGGATATGGACGAGCTGGATTTGACCGATGCGGAGAAGAAAGCTACCTACCAAGAAATCAAGGATTATGTGCTGGAGCATAGCGGCTTGAAAGTTAGCAGCTTATATATCGCACAGGTAAAGCAGAAGTGCGGTATCATCGAGCGTGAAAACTACAATAAGCCGAAGTCAGAGGACGCTAAACAGCCCCAATGCCCGCCGGATAAAGAAAAAGCAATCAAGGAGGCATTGACGCACTTCGGCATGATTTAAGGAGGGCGGATATGACGCATTTGATTTCTTGTGAGTTTAACATGGATACTGCTTGTGTGGAACTGAAATTCACCGATGGCAGCATGATTGCGATTGATACCATTGCTGTTGAGAACGAAGTTGCCGACAATATGTATCAGCGGTCAGAGCTTGACTATCTGATCTACAACGCTCCATTGGAGTATGCTGACCTCATTTTGAACGGTGATTCCGAAACATATCTGAAAACTGTAACTGAATACAAACCGCTTGATAGCTAACCAACAATTTGCCCGTGAGAGAAATCCTGCGGGCAATTTTTGTTACTTTTTTTGTGAATCCTATTGACTTTTGTCCCATTTCGGATTATAATATATTTTGTCCGATTACGGACAATCTTTACTCGGAGGTAACGGTATGAGTGTTGGAATGGATAGTTACAGCGATTATGCTTCACAGCTTAATCAATGTGATAAGGAGATAGATGATCTTTACCATACCTACGCTCTCCGACACAATCTGTCCGATGCTGCATTGTGGATTCTCTACGCCATATATGATTTCTTTGTTATTTCTC
>DVJJ01000010.1 GCA_018716875.1 Candidatus Avoscillospira avistercoris | reverse complement strand
TACCGTGGCGGGAGCCGACCACATCGTGGTGCTGGATGACGGCCATGTGGCCCAGCAGGGCGCCCCGGCGGAGCTGATGGAACAGGGCGGCCTCTACCGCCGCATGGTGGAGCTCCAGAGCGAGAGCGCCCGGTGGCGGCTGTCGGGTAAGGAATAAAGCAGAACGACTGACAGGCGGCTCCCAACCATGAGCGTCGCCCGCCGGTCGGTTTATTCTTAACAACTTGCCCTATACATAACTTTTCCATGTGACCGGTGACTGCACCGGGGGCATAGTTGTCTTGTCGCCTTTCGCGTTACCGCTCCTGTTCGTGATTCCGTTTGCGGACAGGCTGTGAGATAGATTTATACTTCTGCTTTGCCTGCTGGCGTGCGGCATATTCCTCCAAGGAATCATTGGTCAGCCGTATCTGCGCCTGTTTGGCGTCCATCCACCGCAGCAACGAATATTTACTGCCAAACACCTGCTCCAGCTTTTCATTGGCGGCCGCTTCCTGTCCGAGCCTGATGGCCTGCCGGGCTTCGTACAATTCCACCGGGTCGAGGCCAGCGGCCTGCGATTTTACCTCGGCGTATTCATGCAGTGCGGCCTCCAGTGCGGCAGAATATTTCTGCTCCTGCTCGTCCAATTTTTCCAGGTTGGATTCCAGTGCGGCGATGTCTTTGCGGAAGGTTTCAGCCCCGGCGTCCTCGGCGTACTCAAACTGCTGCAACAGCAGCGCCTTCTCGGAGCGCAGTTCCTCCAAATCCTCGGTCAGCTCCGCAATCCTGGCCGCCAGCTCCTTATGCTTGAAAATCTTCCGGGCAGGCAGGGCCTTCTTCTCAGCCAGCAGGGCTTTGCGCTCTCTGCTCTTGTCCTTGATCTGCCGCACCAGCCCGTTGTACCGCGCCATCTGTGGGCGATACACATGGAGGGCATCCTGATACCGCTCCCGACCCGCACGGATGTGGGAGAGCTGATAGCAGAAAATCAACACCCTGCCGCGCAGCTTCTCCAGCCGCTCCGCCACGGCGGACACGGTGTGGACAACCAAATCGGACAGCTTTTTAAGCTCCGCTTTCAGCTCCCGCAGCAGGGCGTTGTCCGCCTTGATTTGCCGGTTCAGCTCGCAGCGGTCGGAGAGGATGCCGCGCCGCTCCAGCGCCTGAGCCGCCACGCCCTCGTGGACGGTGGGCCGTTCCTCCAGCCCCCGCGCCGCATGGCTGCGGTGGTCGATGCGCTCCGCATGACCGGCCAGCTCCAGGCAGCGGTTCGCCGCTGTGGCCCACGCCTCCCGCCAAACAAGCAGATGTTCCTCGCTGTTCCATCGCGCAGAGATGGGATTCTGCCTCCCATACTTTGTACTTTTCGGATACTTGCTGACCCGTTCGTATCCGCACTTCTCGGCCTGGGACGGGGCCATGTAGACTTTCTTTTTGTCCACCTTATACTGGTACTGCTTCTCCCAGCCCTCGGCCTGCGCCGACTTAAACTCAGCGGCGGTGAAGCCCCGTTCCTCGCCGCCCTTCACACAGAGATACTCTTTCTCTGTCTTGTACTGCCACGCGCCCGTCTCCGTCAACGGGCGTACCGTCAGCAGGATGTGGGCATGGGGATTGTGGCCGTCGGTGTCGTGGACGGCAACGTCGGCGCACATCCCCTCCGCCACGAACTGCTCCCGGACAAACTTTTGCAGGAGTGCAATCTGCTGCTGGCGTGACAGCTCGATGGGCAGCGCGGCGACGAACTCCCGCGCCAGGCGGCTGTCCTTCGTTTTCTCTGTCTCCTCCACGGCGTTCCAGAGCTTCTCCCGGTCCTGCCATTCCACCGGGGCCATGTCCGGCAGAAACACCGCCTGCCAGACAAGCCCCTGCTTTCGTGTGTAGTCGTGCTGCACCCCATCATACTCGTTGAGCATCCGGGAACAGCTCAGGTAGGCGGAAGCGGCCACAGCGGAGCGCCCCGCGCCCCGGCTGACCATCTTCGCCTCCAGATGATAGATCGCCATTCGTTCTCCTTTCCGCCTGCGCACAGGCTTGTTTTTGTTTCTTTTTACAAAAAGAAAATGGGCGCGCCCCAGCCCAGGGACGCGCCCATCCCTGCGGCAAAGCGGCCGGTGGCAGGTTTGCGCAGGCAGACGGCGGCTGTGTGAGATGGCATCTTGCCACCCCATCACAGGGCCGGCTGCATGGACGATGACAGCAGCGCCGGCCGGGCTGTGGCATCGTCCAGCGGCTCCCGCAGGAGCCGCAATCCCCCTCGGAGAGCGCACGGTGGCCGAAGGCCATACCACCGCCCGCTTGCGGGTGGTGAGTAAGTGCGCCCTTCGGGGAGAAAAAAGGGAAGATCCCCGGTTGCCCGGAGACCTCCCACCGTTCTCAGCCACTCTATTTTGCACGATGCCGAAGCAGATAGGCTTCCAGCTCGGACAGCTCCATGCCCCGTACCTCCGGCATCGCTTTCTCCAAAATCGCGCCCTCCTGGATCAGCCGCCGCGTCCGGGCCTTGCGCTCCTTCACCCGGTCCCGCGCCTGGGCTTCCTCCAGCCGGTGCTTCGCCTGCAGTAGCTTCTTCTCTGCATCGGTCACAAAGATCCTTCCTTTCTTATAAGCATTTTTATATTTGAGGTATTGGGGTCAAACGCTGCGTACGTACGTACGTACAGCGCACCGGCCCCGTCAGCCCTCCGGCGTATCCCTCGGTACGTACGTACGCAGCGAATCACCAGAAAACACCGATATATTGGGATGGACCAGCGCCTCGATCCCCCAAAATCCTCGCACCCGGCGGCCGGCGGCATTGGTCACGTTGTTGCAGTATTCGAGATGGTACCTTTCCTGGCTGGCAATCACAGCGTCGTTGAAGCTTCGGAGCCTCATAGAGGTCAGACCGTTTTCCGCGCAATAAACCTGATACACCTCATACAGCTCCTTGGAGCTGATGGAGGCATCCGCCTTCAGCCGGATATAGCCCTCGGATTCCAGAAAGTCGAACACATTGTTGTTGTCCCGCTTGACGGCCTCCCGGTTGGCCTTGGTGCGCTGGCTCTCGGTGAACTTAAAGTTGTTGGACACCAGCCGCCGCAGCCCTTCAAAGGCCCACAGAAAGATGCCCTCTACCTCGGCCTTCATCTTCTCAGCAAGGTCAGGGTCATCCACCCGCCCGGCTGGCCGCTCCCTGGTGGTCAGCACCAGCTGCCGCCGGTAGAAGCCGTCGCTGCGGTCAAAGAGGGCCTGCAAGTCGCCGTTGCTGAATGCCAGCAGCCGGGCGAACATCCAGCCCTGGTAGCTCTGCCTGCCCTTGCGCTCCAGGTCCATCTTTCCCTGGGCGGTGACAATGGATTTCACATAGTTGGTCTGCCGCAGGGCCTCCATGCGCATATCATCGTCCACGCACAGCAGGACATGCTCCAGGTCGGCGCGGGCGAAGCGGTTCTCAGAAATTTTTCCGATGCTGCCGTCCTTCATATTGCCGCCGAACAGGGCGGACAGCACCGCCCCGATCTGGCTCTTGCCCTCGCCGCCGCTGCCCTTCATGACCATCATCCGCTGGCCCTTGTTGCTGGGGATCAGGCAGTAGCCAATAAACTCCTGCAAGGTGGGGATGTCCTCCGGGTAGAGCAGGCCGTCCAGAAAGGACAGCCAGAGGCCGGGCCTCGGCGCATCGGGCCGGAAGGCCACCGGCAGACGGCTGCGCACGATTTTGGGCCTGCCCTCGGTGAAGCTGCCGTCCAGGGTCAACGTCCCGTTGGACAGATGGATGCGGTCCTGCTCCGGCGGGAAGTCCTCCACCAGCGCCGCCAGCTTCATCAGTTCCACAATGTTGCTGATCTTCCGTGGGATGTTGCTGACAGCGCAGCATTTCAATTCCTCGAAAATCTCGCCCCGCAGGGGCAGGTCGTTGGCGATGCGGCCATCCGGCGTGAAGAAAGCTCCGTTTGTATAGATGATTTTGTGCCGGCTGAGAAAATCATCACAAAACAGGGCTTCATTGATACTCTTGCCGTCAAACCAGACGGGCATCTCACGCGGCTGTTCGTTCTTCGCCATTGGCGTCCACCTCCTTGTCCAGATCGTGCAGCCGCCGCTCCAGCGCGGCGATGACGCCGTTCTTCATCAGCATATCCACTGCCTGGACACGCTGCTCCAGCTCTGCGAACATGAGCGCGTCCAGCAGATGCTCCACATAGTCGAGCATCTGGCAGGCTTCCACAAAATGATCGTCAAGCAGATCGTTTGGAGATTGCGGCGCACACTCGACCTTCCAGTGTTCCAGCAGATGCAGATAGACGCACAGCACCCGCTGGCAGTAGAGGCTGTCGCGCCGGAAGGAATGCGCCAGCGGATACTCCGGTTCCTTCAGCGCCGCCGCTGCCGGGGGCTTGTCCGGGCCGATGCCGAAGTCATCAGCCAGCTTCTTTGCCGCCTCATAGCTGCTCAGGCCGAACAGCCGCGCCACAAAGTCAACCACATCGCCGGTGGCCCCGCAGCCAAAGCAGTAGAAGTAGTCTCTGTTCAGCTTCATGCTGGGGTAGCGGTCCTCATGGAACAGACAGCACATCATACCGCCACGGCCAACCTGACAGCCGTAGGTTTCGGCGGCCTGCTTCACCGTGACGGATGCTTTCACAAGTTCAAATAAATTCAATCTCATATCCTCCATATTTGGGCATAACAAAAGCGGCCCGCCCTAAAATGGGCAGGCCGCTGCGTCAATTTATGCGGTTTTATCAGTTTTCAATGTCTCCTGCTTGGCAGCTCGCTTTTGCTGCCGGTAGAACCTCTCCCGGCATGCTGGCTTGCAGAACTTGGCGTTGGGGCGGATGGAGTGAAATGTCTCTCCACAGCACTGGCATACCAGTGCATACGGTTCACCCGGTACGATCTGCCCCTCGGCAATCTTGCGCTTGCGCTCCTTCTGCCGCAGATACTTCGCGTGGTCGCGGGCGCGGCGCTGCCTGCGTACTTCCTCCGCTGCCAGCTCCTCCGGGGTGGGCTCCGGCAGGGGTACGTCGAACTTCCCAATAAACTTGAGATAGATTTCAATTTCCTGCACCCGCTCCCCGGCGCTGCGGTCCGGGGCGTGGACCATGATTTTCTCCACAAATTCGTTGAGCATGGCCGGGGTCAGCTCCGAGAAGTCTGTGTACTTCTTTGCCAGGGCCAGGAACTTGTCGGCGCGGTCCGTGTCCTCATTGAATTGGTCGAGGTTGGCCTGGTCGGCGGCAAGGGCCTGCTCCAGCTCGTCCTGCTCCTTCTCGTATCCGGCGGACAGCAGCTCGAACCGCTTTTCGTCCATCCGCCCCAGGGCGTAGGTCTCATACAGCTTTTTCATGAGGATGTCCAGCTCCGCGATCCGCTTCTTTGACTTGGCGACCCTGCGGGACAGCTCTTTGGCGGCCTCCTGCTGCCGGACCTGGGAGATGCTGCGCACCTTCTGGATAAACGCCTTCCGGTTGGCCAGGGCATACCCGGCTGTGGTGCGGATGGTCTCCAGCACCAGCTCGGTCAGCGCCCTGGTGCTGACGTTGTGGGAGAAGCACTGCTTGGTCTCCCGCTCAATGGTCAGCGCGTAGGTGGAGCAATTATAGAAATCGCTGGGGTATTCTTTTCCATTGGCCGTTTTGCGGATTCCGCGATGATTGTACATCTTTGCTCCGCAGTCGGCGCAGAACACCAGGCCGGTGAAGGGGTTGGCGACGCCGGTGGTGTCCGTCCGGCGCACCGTCCGCTTTATCTGCTGGGCCAGTTTCCACGTCTCCGGGTCAACGATGGCCTCGTGGGTATTCTCGAACACCAGCCAATCCTCCGGGGCGTTCTTCACCCGCTTGTCCCGGTAGGATTTCTTGGAGGAACGGAAGTTGACCGTGTGGCCCATGTACTCCGACCGCTCCAGCATGGTGCTGACCGTGTTCCCATACCAGTCATAGGGGCGGTTTTTATCCAGCGCGGACTGGCCCTTCCGCTTGCCCGGCCTGTGCTGCGCCTCCCGCTGCCGCGCCATGTAGTGGCCGGGACACTCCACCTTCTCCGCCGTGAGCAGCTTGGAGATGTCATAGGGGCCGTGCCCCTCCACCGCCAGCCGGAAGATTCGCCGCACCACGGCGGCGGCTTCCTCGTCCACCAGCCAGTGGTCCTTGTCCTCCGGGTCCTTCTTGTAGCCATAGACCGGGCTGTTGCTGGTGGGCTTGCCAGCCTTGCCCTTCACCCGGTAGGCCGCCGCCACCTTCTTGGACTGGTCCCGCAGATACCATTCGTTCATGATATTCAAAAATGGGGCAAACTCGCTGCTCTCCTGCTCGTCGCTGTCAATATTGTTTGCGACAGCAACAAAATGAACTCCATACTGCCGGAACATGACCTCGGTGTAAAAGCCGGTTTGCAGATAGTTCCTGCCGATGCGGCTCATGTCCTTGCACAACAGATGGGCGACCTTCCCGGCTTCCATGTCCGCCACCAGCCGTTTCCAGCCGGGGCGCTCAAAATTTCCACCGGACCATCCATCGTCCGTATAGTGGACGAGGTTGGTATAGCCGCGCTGCTGCGCGTAGGTTTCGAGGTATCGTTTCTGGTTCAGGATGGAGTTCGAGTCTCCCGCGATGTCATCGTCGCGGGACAGCCGCTCATAGAGCGCGGTGATCTTTTCTTCCGTCTGTCTGACTGCCATATCAGGCGCTCCTTTCAGACGGACGGCTCATTTGTGACCCTTCCATTATACCACATTCTCCGCCCATTGCCAGCCCATCGTTGCGGATCAGGCGTAAAATTTTGTCCTCCATCGTCTCTCCGCCGGTTTCGCTGAGATGGACGCGGACCTTGTAGGTGGTCTGCCCGATATGCCGGGTCAGGAAGATGCCCTTCGTCTCTGCCATTGAACCTCACTTTCTTGCGCCCACGGCGCACACGTTGTATAATGACCTCAGTTCCGCTTCATGTAACCGCCATACGGCTGCTTGCTATCCGTAGCCCCTGCGCATGGAACCGCCCTCCTTTCTCCTGGCTGCGAGCGATAAAGTAACCTTTATAATCTTTATACAGATTACTGCTTACGCTAATAGGAGAAAAAGTGGGTGCAAAACGGAACTGTTTTCCCCAAAAAGAAAAAATATTTTTTAGAGGGAGGTGAGGTCGTGGCAGCAGCATCGGACGAAGCCCAGCTTTTGGATATGGAGGCGGACGACTTCGCCTCCTGGGCGGATGCGCTGGGCGGCGAGGAACTGGCGCAGGCTTTGGAGCAGGAACGGGCTGCGGAGCTGGAGAACGAGCTGGAGCAGGACGAGCGGCCCATTGACTATAACACCGAGCTGGAGGACGCGGAGGAGGAAGCCGCGCCTACCAGCGAAAAGCGGCTGAAGCGGGAGCTGCGGGCCGAGGCGCTGCGCCGGTTAGAGGACGCGGCCCGGACGGCGGCAGACTTCGCCGTGGTGGTCAAGGAGTGGGACAGGCTGGACCGCAACCGGGAGCGCCGGGAGCGGGACCATGAGAACCTACGCGGCGACGTGCCACTGGAATATATGGCCGTGCCGGAGCCGGGGATCGTGCCGCGCTGGCTGAACCATCCGACGGTGCGGCAAGTGTCCAGCGGCAATTTTCTGGACCTGATCTTCGACTGCCCCTATGAGATGCACAACCTGACCGCAAACGCTTTCCTCTCAAAACTGATACAGTCCTTGAGCGAGGAACACAAGGAAGTCCTCTACTTTCTCTCCCTCCGGCTTTATACCACTACCCAGCTTGCCGAGCTGCGGGGCCAGTCCGACCGCAACATTCGCAAGGTGCGCAACACCATCCGAAAGAATTTGCAGCGGAAGCTCTATGACCATCTTTGTGAAAAGAGTGAAAGAAGCCTGACGTTGCGGGAGCGGCAGTTCATGGAAGAATATGCCGCGCTGCTGGAGACGGCAGGCAGGGACGCTGTGATCCGCCGGGAGAACAAAACAAAGCGGAGACGAAAAAAAGCCGCCCTTGACGGTGGCAAGGACGGCTGATAGAATGGTAATATAGTTAATATAGGTACAGATTACATAGATGGAGGCACGGGGCGCATGGAGCACACTGACGCGAAGCAGGCCATGAAAGAGCTGACAATGGCGCTGCTCTACCTATCCCGCTTTTGTGAGCGCGAGAAATTTTCAGAGGCCAAAGACTTCTATGCCTGGAAGGGCTATGATTTTGATGTGCTGAACCGGCTGGACGAGGAAGATTATATCCGCCAGGGCAGCCGCCCCTCCAGGAGCAAAAGCGTCTACCTGACCGAGACGGGCAAGGCGTACGCCCAGTCGCTGCTGGAGAAGTACGGCATCGAGGACTGGAAATAGGAGGGTGCGGCCATGAAGAATATCTTTGAACAGTCCCGCTCCCATTGGGTGCGGTATGACCGCTACGAGCTGAGGACCGCTGAGGACGGCAGGCGGTATATCACGCCGGGAAAGGACGCCAGGCCCGATGTTTACAATCCCATGAAGGAGATGCCCGGCATGGTGCTGGACGCGCTGAATGTGGGGATGCTGATGATGGGCCGCAGGCCGGAGGACGAGGTGGAGAAGGCGGTCCTGGAGTTCGTCACCCGGTACGGCCTGCTGGGCCTGATGACGGCGCTGCCCACCACGCCGTCCTTTATGGACTATGAGGCGGCCTATCTGCCGAAAAATCACTTCATCAAGGAAGAGACGATGGAGACCGACCGCTACCTCGCGCTGTTCTATCCCTTTGACAAGCTGGACCTTGTGAAAAAGGGAGTAGAATCTACCTGGAATGTCTCTGATGACCGGGCGATGATCGCGCTGACCATGACCTTTGCCGACGAGCCGATGGCAAAAACCATGAGCTTCCAGCGGGAATACGCGGAGCCCTACGACTGGGTGGCGCAGCAGTTTAAGGATTGGGCCTTCACGCTGACCACTTCCATTTTGTACTACAACGACTATGAGGCCATTGACGAGGAGAGCAGGGGGCTGTACCGCAAGGCGATGGCCGCCTTTGGCGGCATCGCGCCCAGCTACCACATCGAGCTGCTGGACAAGCCGACCATCTATTGGGACTTCCATTCACTGCTCCTGGGCGTCCAGATGATGTTCAGCTTTATGCTGGTGGATGACGCAAGGCCGCTGCGATTGTGTAAGCACTGCCAGAAGGTGTTCCTCTCCAACCGTGCCAACGCCGCCTTTTGCAGCCCACGGTGTAAGAATCAGTATAACGTCTACAAGAGCCGGGGAAAAAACACGGAAAAAGATTAAAAGGAGCGCACTTTTCGAGGCTTCCCGAAAAGTGCGCTCCTTGGTATCAGCCGTCGTATATGAGGTCATGCAGGACGGTTTCCTCCGCCCGGCTGTGGATGCTATTCATACGGCGCACCCACCCCATCTGGTCTGCGGCCTTCAATGCCTCTGTCACGCCCTCCTGCTTCATCATGGCTTTTTCAATGGTTTCCATTTGCTCCCGACAGGCGGCGTCAATCTCCGCCAGATGAGGGAGCAGCTTTTCCGTCAGCAGCAGAGAATTGTAAAGGGCCGGACGGTGATTCTTTAGATAGGCACAGCGCATCCGGCCATACTTGCCGAAGTGATACTCCTTTGTGTCCTCCAGTGCGAGGTTGGGGATTAGGTAGTCCCCGCATAATGAATAGGTCAGTTTCATAGCGGCCTCCTTTGTG
>DVJJ01000149.1 GCA_018716875.1 Candidatus Avoscillospira avistercoris | reverse complement strand
TAAAGCAAGCCAGCCGAATGGGCTTGACCCCATCCGGCTGGCTTGCCATGTTGTTTTGTTGTGAAATCGCCCAATAAGGGCGCTTTTTATTTGTGCTGATTGCCGTTTTTTCTTGACTTATGCAAATTTCTCTTGACTTTTAGCCAATCTTTTTTCGTACCAGATCCTTCCCCGGTCCTCGCTGCCCACCGGCGCAATCTCCGACGCGGCAAACAGACTGTACAGGTCGGCGGCCCGGCACTCCATTTTATAATAGTCCCGGTCCGGCGGCGTGGACCCGGCATTGCACAGGGGCAGCGTCCCTGTTTTCCGGGCCATACTTAATATCTGACGCCCCCTGTCGTCAAAGGCCAGCACTCTGGCATAGGGTGCGGGCCGCTGCAACTCCTCCGCCGTCAGCCCCAGATAGGCACAAAGCACCATCCGCTGAATCCGGCTGTAGGCGTACCGTTTGGATTTGACACCATTTAAAATGCCCGCCACCGTGGACTCCGTCTTGCAGGTCCGTGCCAATTTGCTCCACAGTCCCTCGGAGCCATAGGGCACGGTCCGGAACTCGTCGTACTCCATGCCCCGCAGCCGGGCCAGAACGGCCCGTTCCCCATGGGCCATGTCGTGGAGCACTGCGGCCCGGAACAGGGCCGCCGCGGCCTCCGGCACATAAGGGGTGATGTCCTCCCCCGCCGCCAGCAGGCCCCGTAATGCCGTAGCCGATGGATGGTCCGGGTGGGGGGCTGTATCGTGGTAGCCGCCGGGACGGTGGACAGCGTGGGGCGTCATGGGACTGCCCCGTTTCACCATGGCCTTACAATATTCAATGGCCAGAATGTCATTGGGCCGCCGCAGTAACTCCGCCCGGCCCCCCAACTCCTCCAGGGCTGCCGTCCGTGCGGCGGCATAGGACAGGCCCCGGTCCAGGGCACGCCGCAGCAGTCCATCCAGGTTCGGGTCCAAAAGGCGCTTTGCCGTCTCCACCAGGGCGTCCGTCTCCCCGTGCTCGCTGCCGAAGCACAATGCATCCACGCAGCCCAGGCCGTCGGCCACCGCCACAGCCCCATCGGCAAACCCCTCCGCCGAAGAAAGCGCCGCCGTCAACGGCAGTTCCAGCACCAGACTGGCCCCGCAGGCCACGGCGGCCCGCGCCCGGACAGATTTTTCATAAACTGCCGGTTCCCCCCGCTGGACGAAATTCCCGCTCATAACGCAGACGATGGCGGCGTCCTGCCCAAAGTCCCGGCGCACCAGGTCCAGCTGCCGGGCGTGGCCCCGGTGCAGGGGGTTGTATTCGCAGACGATGGCTACCACAGGCCCCATGGTATCCCTCCCCATAAAAAATCCGATGAAAAATTAGGAAAATGCCCTTGTGTATTTCCAAATCCTATTGTAGAATACTAGATGGTATGTAAGAGTTTAGCACAAACCACCTGAAAAGAAAACATTAGTTTTATAGGAGATGTGACACCAATGAAGATTCTGGTTATCAATGCCGGCAGCTCTTCCCTGAAGTATCAGTTCATGGATTCTGTGACCGGCGACGTCTACGCCAAGGGCCTGTGCGAGCGCATCGGCATCGACGGCCGCCTGACCCACAAGGTTCCCGGCCGCGACAATGTGACCCGCGACATCGCCATGCCCACCCACGGCGAGGCCATCCAGGCCGTTCTGGACATCATGGTGGACGCTCAGTACGGCGTCATCAAGAGCGTGGACGAAATCGAGGCTGTGGGCCATCGCGTCCTCCACGGCGGTATGGCCTTCACCGAGAGCTGCATCATCGACGACGCCTGCATTGCCGCCATTGAGAAGTGCATCCCCCTGGGCCCCCTCCACAACCCCGCCAACCTCATGGGTATCCGGGCCTGCCAGAAGATCATGCCCAACACCAAGCAGGTGGCCGTGTTCGATACCGCGTTCCACATGACCATGCCTGCCAAGGCTTACACCTACGCCATCCCCTATGAGTACTATGAGAAGGACGACGTCCGCCGCTACGGCTTCCACGGCACCTCTCACCGCTTCGTTTCCGCCCGTGCCATCGACATGCTGGGCAACCCCGCCCACAGCCGCATTGTCTGCTGCCACCTGGGCAACGGTTCTTCCCTGTCCGCCTGCGTGGACGGCAAGTGTGTCGATACCACCATGGGCCTTGGCCCCCTCGCCGGTGTTCCCATGGGCACCCGCTGCGGCGACATCGATGCCACCATTCTGGAGTACCTGATGGGCCGTTACGGCTACGACATCAAGGAAATGCTGAACATTCTGAACAAGAAGTCCGGCGTTCTGGGTATCTCCGGCGTTTCCTCCGACTTCCGCGACCTGGAGAAGGCCGCTTCCGAGGGCAACCAGCGTGCCGAGCTGGCTCTGGAGAAGTTCCGCTATGAGGTCTGCAAGAGCATTGGTGCTTACGTCGCCGCCATGGGCGGTGTGGACGCCATCGTGTTCACCGCCGGTGTTGGCGAGAATGACGCCGCTCTGCGTGCCGCTCTGTGCGAGCAGCTGGGCTATCTGGGCATCACCATCGACGCCGAGAAGAACGGCCAGCGCGGCAAGGAGCTGGAGATCTCCGCTGCCGATTCCAAGGTCAAGGTTTTCGTCATCCCCACCAACGAGGAACTGATGATTGCCATGGACACCGCCGCTCTCGTCGAGGGCAAGTAATCCAACGCGCTTTTTGGGGCGTGCCGCAGATGCGGCACGCCTTTTTTTACGGTTCTGCGTCCGTCTGATGCAGCCAGCCCAACTCCTGCAATTCGTCCATAATTTTCTCTGGTACATCGCTCTCCTCTCCGTCGGACAATTTCAAAAGGAAGTACAGTCCTGTTTGTCCTGGATAGCTTGTGTCTATGCCATCATGCAGGATTAAAATTTTATCGCCTGTATTCAGGCCCGAGAACACAGTTTTCTTTCCTGTACGTTGATGCATAACGACGGGAGATTGACCAAGAACCACAAGGTATTCTCCATTGTCTGCCGCAATGCACGTTCCTGTGCTGATGCTGATATTGTTTTTGACCAGAACCACAGCACCAAGCAAAAGTATGGCAATCACGCAGATTGCGCCAATGCGTATTCTTTTCTTTTTCATGTAAGGTTCCTCCTTTCCCGTTCGAGATATTCCCTTTCTTATGTAGACGCAAAAACAGAAAAACCGTTGCAGCAGTACTTTGCTGCGCTCGATATAGGAAACGCGGTGCAAAAAAGGCCGCCGTCCACCACCCGCAACGGGGTGGGGACGGCGGCCTTACGGCTTCGCCGTGGGGATTGCGCCATCTGCGGATGGCGCTTAGGACGATTGGGGATTTCGCCCGTTGCGGCGGGCGGGTGTTTCGCTGGCTGCGGCCAGCGGGGATTTCGCGCTCTGCGGAGCGCGACCGGGGGCGCTGCCCCCTGGACCCCTGCGATTTTTTGAAAAAAATCGAGTAAAACTTTTATCTTTTACTTCCTAAGAAGAACAACGCCACGGTACCGGGGCCCGAATGGGCGCCGATGACCGGTCCAATGGGATTCAGAATAATATTCCGGGTTCCCAGCTTCTCCTGAATCAGCTTCTTTACATACTGGGCATCCTCAATACAATCGCCGTGGCTGATGAACACCGTCTGATTCTCCGGGTCCGTGGCCGTGGCTTCCATCTCCTTGACCAGCTGATTCAGCGCCGCCTTTCTGCCCCGGACCTTGGTTACGGGAATCAGATGGCCCTCGTCGTCCACATGGAGCACTGGTTTGATTTGCAGCATGGTACCCACCAGCGCCGCCGTGGAGGACACGCGTCCGCCCCGCTTGAGGAAGTACAAATCGTCCACTGTAAACCAATGGCACAGCTTCAGCCGGATGGACAAAGCATACTCCTTCGTCTCCTCCAGCGTTGCGCCGCTCTGCCGCTTCCGGGCCACATGGTAACAGAACAGTCCCTCGCCCATGGATGCACACAGACTGTCTACCACCTCAATCTTCCGGTCCGGAAACTCCTCCCGCAGCTCCTCCGCTGCCAGGCAGGCCGACTGATAAGTGGTGCTCAGTCCCGAGGAAAAGGCCAGAATCAGAATGTCCTTGCCCGCCTCCAGATGGGGCCGGGCCAGTTCGCTCCACTGGGCCGGATTGACAGCCACCGTGGTGGCTACCTGTCCATCCCGCAGATTGTCGTAAAACACCCGGTTGGACAGTTCCCGGTCATCGGGATAGTTCTGGTAATCCTTTCCGCCCAGGTGGAAAAACATGGGGAACACATCCAGTTCCAGCTGGGTAATCAGCGCCGGCGACAGGTCGCCGCAGGAGTCGGTGAGAATCTTAAAATCGGCCATAGCGCCACCTCGTTCCTTTAGTTGTTGTGTATCTTTCTCATAGTATGCCCTGAGACAGGGGATTTTTCAACGGCAGATTTCGCAAAACTCAATGCTTTCGCCGTCGGGGCCTTCTGTCTTGAAGAACCGGATGCCCTTCTCCCAGAACGGCAGAGATTCAATGCCGTTGGTGGTGATGGGATACCCGGCGTTTTTCACATCCTCATACAGCTCGTCGATGTTGACGGCATCCAGGGCGATATGGTCAATGGCGCCGGCCTTGCCCACGGTGTTGTCATCCTGCCAGCACTCCAGCACACAGCTGCCCAGCTTCAGGAAAATCACCGGCACCCCCTCCGGCGTAGCCGTCCGGTGGATGACGGAAAAGCCCAGACCCTCATAAAACCGAATGGTGTTGTCGATGTTTTTCACCGGCATACCAATGTGCTGCAATCCGGTGATATTGGATGTATTCATGTCGCATCCCTCCTATGGGCCAAGTATACTACAAACGGGTAAAAGATGCAAAAAATTTTCCGGCAGCTGCAACGTCCGCCGGAAATTTCCGTCTGAAGAGGTGAACGACCAAATTCACCGAAAGGAGATGTCACTATGAAAAAGCAATATCGTTTTCTTGCCCTTTTCCTGTCTGTCCTGCTGATGCTCTCCGCCCTGGCAGCCTGCGGAGCCAAGAGTGCCGCCAGCGACACGGCCACCACGGACACGGCCCAGAGCACCGGCTCCGCCGCCATGGAGGAAAACGGCATGGCCATGGACATGGGAACCGCAGAAGCCGCGCCGGAGGCCCCGGCGGAAAACTCTGACACCGGTGATTCCGGCGGCTCCACGTCGGTCCAGCCGGACCTGTCCGAGCAGAAAATCATCTACAGCGCCGACGTCACCGTGGAGACGTTGGAATTTGACAAGGCGCTGGACGCCCTGGACCAGATGATTACGGAACTGGGCGGCTTTGCTGAAAGTGCCAACGTCAGCGGCAACAGCCGGTACGGCAGCGACGGCACCGTGCAGATCACCGACCGGGCCGCCTACTACACCATCCGCGTTCCCGCCGACCGGTTCCGGGAGGCATTGGACCGGACCGGCTCCATCGGCAACGTCATCAGCACCACCGAAAGCGCCCAGAACGTCACCTCTCAGTTTATCGACCAGGAAGCCCGCCAAAAGTCCCTGGAGGTCCAGGAGGAACGGCTGCTGGAGCTGCTGGCCCAGGCCGCCGATGTGGATACCCTGGTGACGCTGGAAGCCCGACTGTCGGAGGTCCGGTACGAAATTGAGTCCATCGAGCGCAATCTCCGGAACATGCAGAATCAAGTGGACTATTCCACCATCACCCTGTCCCTCTATGAGGTGGCCGTCTACACGCCTACGGCATCGGTCCAGCGGACCTTCGGCCAGCGGGTATCCGATGCTCTTTCCGGCGGCTGGTCCAATTTCACCCGCACCATGGAAGACCTGTTCATCGGTATCCTCTATTCCCTGCCCGCTTTGCTGCTGCTGGTTGTCATCGTGGTTGTGATTGTGGTGGTGGTCCGCCGCATTCGCGGCAGACGCCATGCCCATCGCCTGCCCCCGGTGGACAAGGACGACGGCGATCACTCCTCCCAGAACTGACGGAACGCCGTTGGAAGTCCCACTTCCTCCCGGATTTCCTCCGCCGTGACCCAGCGGAAGGGTCCCGCCGGTTGGCCGCAAATCAGATAGATCCCCGTCATGTCCCATCGGACATGGGTAAAAATGTGGGATTTCTCCACGGTTTTCCATAATTCTTTGGGATGCACCCCCCAGGCGGCCGCCTGATCCAGCGCCGCCTGGGGGCTTTGTTTGCCATCCACATGGGGAAAGGCCCACAGACCCGCCAGCAGGCCCGTCTCCGGACGGCGGACCACAGCGTATTGGTCGCCGCACTGCATCAGAAATACCGTTTTTTCCTCCACCCGCCGCTCCTTTTTGGCCGCTTTCACCGGTAATTCCATCTGACAGCCCATTTCACAGGCCTGGCAGAAGTCCCGGCAGGGGCAGACATCGCAATGGGGCGCACCGTTGGGGACGCAGACCGTGGCCCCCAGCTCCATAAGGCTCTGGGTGAAGTCGCCGCATCGGCCCGCCGGATAGACGGCGGCCAGCCGGGTCGCCACGGACTTTTTCGTTTTCACGTCGGTGATGGGGTCATAACAGGCGTCCACCCGGGACGTTACCCGTAAAACATTCCCGTCTACCGCCGGGGTGGGCTGTTCAAAGCAGATGGAGCAGATGGCCCCCGCCGTATAGTCTCCGATGCCCGCCAGGGACAGGACCTTTTTGTGGTCGGTGGGAAAGACGCCGCCGTGGTCCTCAAGAATCTGCCGGGCAGCCTTTTGGAGATTCCGCACCCGTGTATAATACCCAAGGCCCTCCCACAGCTTGTGCAGCAGGTCCGGCTCGGCCTGGGCCAGGGCGTCCACCGTGGGCAGGGCGTCGAGAAACCGCACATAATACCCTTTGACCGCTTCCACGCGGGTCTGCTGCAGCATAATTTCCGACAGCCAGACGTGGTATGGCTCCCGGTCCCGCCGCCAGGGCAGGTCCCGCCGGTGGGACTGGTACCAATCGGGCAGCACTTGAGCCAGCTTCAAAAATCGTTCTTCCATGATCGCCTCCTATTCCAAACCAAATCTTAACAGATTTCCTATATCCTTTTCACACAGCATGGAGTATAATACAGACTGGCTTGGTATGACAAGACCTTTTTTATTTTTAAAGGATGGGTACGCTGTATGGCGGTTTTTTCCGGTTTGCTCTATGGGCTTTTGGCCCTGTTTCTCTTGTATCTGCTGCTGTTGCGGTGCAAGCGGCGGCTGCGCCGTTGGCCCCTGCTGACCCAGTACCGTTACGCCCACCGGGGGCTTCATGATGAAGCGGCGGGCATTCCCGAAAATTCACTGACGGCCTTTCGCCGGGCCGCTGAGATGGGTTATGGTGCGGAACTGGACGTGCATCTGACGCGGGACGGCCGTCTGGTCGTGATTCATGACAGCGATTTGACCCGCCTGTGCGGCGTATCGCGGCAGGTGGAGGAGATGACGGCAGCAGAACTGTCCGGCCTGCGGCTGCGAGGCACAGAGGAACCCATTCCCTTTCTGGAACAAGTGCTGCCCCTGTTCGTGGACCGTCAACCGCTGGTCATTGAGATGAAAGTTGCACGAAACAGCGTCCAGCTGGTGGACGCCCTGTGTGCGGCGTTGGAGGGCTACCGGGGCGATTACTGCGTGGAGTGCTTCGACCCCTGGGCGCTGTACGTTTTGCGGCTGCGCCGTCCTGATTGTATCCGGGGGCAGTTGTCAAAAAAGTTTGCCGGAGACAAACACGTTCACCCACTCGTAGGCTTTTTGGCAGGGAATCTGCTGCTGAATTGGCTGTCCAAGCCGGATTTCATTGCCTATCGCTATGGGGACCGGCGGAATCTCAGTCTTCGGCTGTGCCGGAAGCTGTACCGGGTCCAGGAGTTCAGTTGGACCATCACCGACGCGCAGCAGCAGAAACAGGCCGAGGACGGCGGAGCAACCATCATTTTCGAGGGTTTTCTCCCCCAGTAAAGAAAGAAAAAATAAAAGTTTTACTCGATTTTTTTCAAAAAATCGCGGTTTCCAAAGGCAGAGCCTTTGGTCGCGCGGCGCAGCGGGCGAAACACCCCAAGCGTCCCAAAGCGCATCCACAGATGGCGCAATCCCCACGGCGTCAGCCGTAAGGCCGCCGTCCCCACCCCTACGCGGGTGGGGACGGCGGCCTTTTACGGTACCCAATATCGTTGTCCGGTGCATGGCGGCGCAATCATTCCCCAACAGTTTTTCGTACTTTGGTTTGGTTCTGACATAAAGGAAGTCAGTCAGCAATTGTAGACAGTATTTTATACAAGGAGTTTTCCCACATTGCAGAAGCATTTCCCAGACTATTTATGTATCCATTCCTCAATTGATCGGATTGAAAAAGAAATTTGTCAAATAAAGCCTTTATTATAATTCATATTTTCCTCCTAATTTAAACTCTCTAACCGCTGCAAAGCAACGTAGTTCGCTTGCTCATTATCTAATAAGTTACGCTGTTAAATAAGATTGCAATTTATCCCAACCACCCACTCACGTTTTAATTTGGCTTTCTATCCCTTGCTTCAGATTGCCAAATAGGCTTTCTCTCATCCGTGGTAAAATGATAGTAGCAACGCATCGGCATAATCCTCCTATGGTTTACTGGTCATTTACCATTTTACAGGATTTGTCGATGCGTTGCTACTTTTCTGCTTTGTTGCACTTGATATTATAATGCAAGGAAAAAACGAGTAATATTTTTACTGTTTTACTCAATAAAAAGGTGTTTCCACATGCAAGTCCCGTTCCCGGCAGAACATGCCCGTCAGCATGGGCACATCAAAGAGCCGCGTGAACCGAACGCACTTACAGAGAAAAATATAATAGATATTCCGGCCGCTGGTAACCAGCGTTTCAAAGTTGGCTTGTCCCTTGGCCAAGATCACGTCGGCGTCTTCCAACACCTGCCGCATCTCCTGGCCGATGTAGTCCAGCTCCGTGCCGGAAATCCGGGTCCCGTTGTCCACAATGGGCACCAACTGGTCCAGGCCCACGGCGGCGGCGTCCTCCCGTGTCACATCGTTGAGGGCTGGGCCGCCCCGGACGCCGTAGGTGATGGACAGATGGGGGAACCGCTGCATCAGCGCTTCCAGCAGCAGCCGGTCCGCTACGATTTCACCGGCGTTGTCACCGATGTACAGCATACGCCGCGCACTTTCCAGCTCCGTGAAAAACTGGGTGTAAGTCTTTTCGTCCACCGGGTTGTCCGCCGCAGAAAACAGCATTTGGTCCAGCTTTTCCGGGTCCACGTTCTCCGACAGCGCGCCATAGTCGATATAGTTGGCTACCTGGGCCAGCTGGAGCGCCGTCCGCACCGGGTCCGCCGACGCTTCCACCATGGCCCGCAGCTTGGGCAGCCGCGCCATCATAAAGTCGTTGGACATCCGCTTTAACTCGGCATAGGGGTCCGTACCAGGCCAATATTTTTGAAACGCTTCGTCAAATTTGGGAATGAGATACGGAGCCGCCACACCCTCCGGCGCGTCCAGAATGGCCTGGAGTACATCTCGCATAAACAGATAGCTTTTTTCCGGTTCGCCCCGCTCGTCGGCCAAACTCCGTTGACGGCGTACCAGACAGTCAATACACTGGGCATCAAATCGCATCGTTTGTACCTCCCGACAGATTGAGAATCCCCGGCGCCGGACTCAGATGCAGGAACGCCGCCATGGCGGCGATTTCCTCGTCCCGAAGGGTCCGGGTCACGCCGCCCAGCTCACAGGCGGCCTTGTAGATGTTGGCGCACTTTTCCGCCGCCTGAATCATACCGAAGGCGTGGTCCAAATCGCGGCCCGACGCAAAGACGCCGTGATATTCCCACAGCACCATGGAAAACTTCTGGAATGCCTCACAGGTCATGGCGGAGATTTCCCGGCTGCCCGACAGAGCAAAGGGCAGATAGGCGATGCCGCCGGGGAACAGGGCTACCCCCTCCGGATGCATGCTCCACAGAAGCCGCGTCAGCTTCACCGAATCCAGCTCCATCACATGGCACAGTGCTACCAGCGTCACCGGATGGGTATGGAGAATGACCCGTTCCGCGCCGCCGGACTGCTCCTTGCGGACGGCGTGGGAGAGGAGATGGGCAAAAAATTCACTGGTGGGGACGCTTCCCACCAGACCCCATACCACCCGGTAGGCGGTGCCGTCGCCGTTGAGCTCCAGCACACCGCAGTCCCGGCGGGGGAAATGGGGCACATTGCGAATCTGGCAGCCTTTCGCCGTCACCAGAAATTGCTCTCCGGCCAGCGTCGGAATGGCGATGGCAAGCGGCTGCCACGGACCAGCTGCCGGGTCCGCCGGGTATTCTTCTGGCCGCAGCCGGACGGAGATGTTGCCGGCGTTGGCCTCGGCCCAACCGGCACGGGACAGCTCTTCGGCAATCCGGAACAAATTCTGCAAACATTCTTCGTTCATACCACACACTCCTTATCGATAGAACAGCAGGGAGAACCACACCACGGCGCAGCCGGTGAGGAAGTCGATGCCGTACCGTTCGGCAATATCGGTGACCACAATGCCGTGGCTTTCCACACAGGGATACATTTTATCCCGGTGGCGGCAGGGGCCGCCGGGGTAGGCGCACTGTTCACAGATTGCGCAGGCTTCCGTGGACAGGACGTAGGTTTCCGTTGCGCCGCAGTCGCGGAGCAGCTGTTCCACCTGATGGGTCAGAGCCTCATGGGGACCGCGGGTAGCCAGCGTTTCGGCCATGTTGGCCGTGTCCTGAACCTCGGCCACCGAGGTCATCATCAGGGCGTGGGGGAAGGAGAGACAGCGGGTTTTGCATTCCTCCACCGTTCCCACCGCCGGGGGACAGGCCCAGGTGGTATTGTACATGGGGCATTCGCTTTCGCATACATGGCGGATGCGCTCGGAAAAGGTCAA
This sequence comes from Candidatus Avoscillospira avistercoris, assembly GCA_018716875.1. GTDB lineage: Bacteria > Bacillota > Clostridia > Oscillospirales > Oscillospiraceae > Avoscillospira_A > Avoscillospira_A avistercoris. The sequence continues at coordinate 13,144 of DVJJ01000149.1, read as the reverse complement.
TTCCTCCGGCGTAATAAATTCATATTGAAACAGGGGCAGCGCTGCCAACTGCTGCTCCAGTTGTTGACGGTCCATGGTCATTCCTCACAATGCAGTATTTCCCTACCATTCTAAGAAACGGACCGGCCCCTGTCAAGAGACAGAGAGGACTGTAAAGTACGGTGTTAATCTGACTGTCAATAGAAAATCGTTGCAAATCCACTGTAATGCAGTATAATAGAAAACAAGAACGCCCCCGCGGGGGCAATACGAACGAGGTGCGCCATGACACTGAAACGCGACAATCTCAACTTGACCATGCTCTGCGATTTCTACGAGCTGACCATGGGCAACGGTTATTTTAAATACGGCTATAAGGACCGCATCACCTATTTTGACGTCTTTTTCCGCAACGTACCCGATAACGGCGGCTTTGCCATTGCCGCCGGTCTGGAACAGGTCATCGACTATATCCAGGACCTCCATTTCACCGAGGAGGATATCGAATACCTCCGGGGCCGGGGACTGTTTGACGAGGAATTTCTGGCCTATCTGAAAGATTTCCGGTTTACCGGCGATATCTACGCCGTCCCTGAGGGGACGCCGGTGTTCCCCAAGGAGCCGCTGCTGACCGTGCGGGCTCCCGCCATCCAGGCGCAGCTTATTGAGACGTTCCTGCTGCTGGCCATCAACCACCAAAGCCTCATTGCCACCAAGGCCAACCGCGTGGTCCGGGCCGCCGAGGGCCGGACGGTGCTGGAATTCGGCTCCCGTCGGGCCCAGGGCGCCGACGGCGCCATTCTGGGCGCCAGAGCCGCCTATATCGGCGGCTGTCACGGTACGGCCTGCACCGTGTCGGACCAGCTGTTCGGCGTCCATGCCGGCGGCACCATGGCCCATGCCTGGGTCCAGATGTTCGACACCCAGTATGAGGCGTTCAAGACGTATTGCGAAACGTATCCCCATAACGCCGTGCTGCTGGTGGATACGTATAACACGCTGAAAAGCGGTATTCCCGACGCCATCCGGGCGTTTAACGACGTGCTGAAGCCCCTGGGTATCCGGGACTGCGGCATCCGTCTCGATTCCGGCGATATGGCCTACCTGACCCGCAAGGCCCGGAAGATGCTGGACGAGGCCGGATGGGAAAGCTGTAAAATCTCCGTGTCCAACTCCCTGGACGAGTATCTGATTCAGGATTTGCTGCGCCAGGGGGCGCAGATTGACCTGTTCGGCGTGGGCGAACGGCTGATTACCGCCCGCAGCGAGCCGGTGTTCGGCGGCGTCTATAAGCTGGCCGCCGTGGAGGATGAAGCGGGCAACGTGATTCCCAAAATCAAAATCAGTGAAAACGTGGGCAAGATTACCAACCCCCACTTTAAAAAGGTATACCGCCTGTTCGGCAACGATACGGGTAAGGCCATTGCCGACTATCTGACGGTGTACGACGAGACCGTGGATGAAACGAAGCCCCTGCGGCTCTTTGACCCCGACGCCACTTGGAAAGCCCAGGAGATTACCAATTTCACGGCCAGGGAATTGCAGGTGCCCATTTTCAAGAATGGCGAATTGGTGTATCAAAAACCGTCCCTGGATGATATCCGGACGTATTGCCTCCAGCAGGTGGATACCCTGTGGGATGAGGTCAAGCGGTTTGATAATCCCCATAATTATTATGTGGACTTGTCTCAGAAGTTGTGGGATATCAAGTACGGCCTGTTGAAAAATAATAGCTGATAAAAAGTTTTACTCGATTTTTTCTTGTGAGGGCCACCCACCGTCCGTGTGTCTGCGGTGCTCGCCGGGCCTTTTCCGCCATGCCTGCGGTGTGGCTTCTTGCCATACATCCAGTATGGCTGCAAAGCCGCACCTTGGCCTGACGCAAAATTCCTCGCCGACCACTCTTGCCAACGAACGGCGGGTAGCCCAAAATCGCGGTTTCCAGGGGGCAGCGCCCCCGGTCGCGCCGCGAACGGTGCGAAATCCCCCCATCGTCCCCAAGCGCCATCCGCAGATGGCGCAATCCCCGGCGAAGCCGAAGGCCGCCGTCCCCACCCTATAGCGGGTGGCGGACGGCGGCCTTTTCACATGCACTTACAGGGCGTGAGCCGCACTTACGGGATATCGATGCGGGTGCCGTCGGCAAACTCCACAGCTACAGCGTCGGTCAGGTCTGTGGGGGCAGCAAAGGTGAAGCCCTGCCATTGACGCAGTGTGTCCCCGTCCAGAGTGGGGCCGGACGTGGCATAGAGGGGTTCTATGCTGCCGTCGGCAAAAACCACCTGCTTCGGCTGCCACTGATTGCCGTAATAGACATCGCCGTAGGCGACGACGCTGCCGCCGAGGGGAGAAAGGCCCAGGCTGACCAACTTCATTTGACCATCGAGCAGAAAAACCGGCTCCTCCACCAGCGACAGACCGGAGGGAATCTCCAGGGGAACCGTAAAGTCCCACTGTCCCATAGCAATGTATTGCCATTCTTCTCGGTCTTCCGCACCAATCAAAAAGTTTTCCAGACTGACGTGAAGCTCCTTCTGGCCGCTGGTTTCCTGATTTATAATCTGGAAACCGGCAATCACCGTCTTGACGTTGGGACGGCCCTGGGGGTCATCCTGAACATCCAGCCATTGCACATTTCCGTCGGCATCGGCGGTGCCTTCCAGTTCACAGTAGCTCCATTCAAAACCCAGGGATTCATTGTCGGTTTCCGTCCAGGCCCCATCGGGTGCTTCCACCGTGAAGACGCAATAGACGATACTATCCCGGTTTGCGGCGGCGGCGGTGACGGACTGGAGGGTAATGGTGGTGTCCCCGACGGTCTGACTTTGGTTGACCGTTGTGGTGAACTGTTCAATGTCCAAACGTTGGGATTCGCTCGGCGGTCCCGATTGCGTCTGCTGGGTGGTTTCAGAAGATTCATGCGGAATCTCGACGCGGGTGCCGTCGGCAAACTCTACAGCTACGGCGTTGGTCAGGTCCGTGGGGGCGGCGAGGGTGAATGTATCATAGTTTCCATCATCCAGCACAACACCACCGCGGTAAGAGATCGCTACCGTGCTGCCATCGGAACAGATCACTTGTTCCGGCTGCCACTCACGGTATGGCCGATGGGGCCGCTGGACGTCGGTGATGGTGAAGCTGCCGCCAAGAGGCGATAGCTCCAAATTTGTCAGTGTCATTGTACCGTCGGCCAGCGTGATCGGCTCCTCCAGAAGTGAAATGCCGGTTTCGAGGGTCAGGGGAGGCAGTTCAAAACTCCATTGGCCCTTGGTGATATAGTCCAGGTCATGCTTCCACTCCTCATTTTCCCAATATCCCTCTAAAGCCCAGAAGTTTTTCAGCGTTACTTGCAGCTGTACACTGCTGTTGTCGCCATGGGCATGAATGATAAAAGCCATAACTGCGGTCTTGACATTGGGACGGCCCTGGGGGTCATCCAGAACGCGGAGCCAACCGCTGGCACCATATCGGGTGGTATCTCCGTCAACCAGCAAACAGCCATACTCTTGAAAGTCCAGGGTCTCGTTGTCTGCTTCCGTCCAGGTCCCGTCCGGCGCTTCCACCGAAAAGGTGCAGTAGGTGAGAATGTCGTGACCGGTGGCGGCGGCGGTGACGGCCTGCAAGGTGACCGTGGTGCCGTTTACGGTTTGGCTCTGCCCGATCATCGTGGTGTGGCGGTCGATGGTCAAAAGCTGCTCTTTGCTGAGGGGGGTGGCCACATCTTCCGGCGTGCCCTCCGCCCCAAACGCGCCGCCGGACTGGAAAAACTGCATCAGTATGCCGTTGACCTGTTCCTTTACATCCGTGGCTGTATCCGTGGCGGTGTCCTCTAGTGCATGGCTGAGGGGTGCTGACGTATCTACCGGCGTGCGTTCCACATTAAACGTGTCGGTGGATTGGAAAAACTGCATCAACGCGCCATTGGTCAGCCCATTGGCGGCCAGGGCCGTAACCCCCAGACAACAGACGACAGCGGCCACAGTCAGCGCCGCCCGGCGCAAAGGGCGGACAGCAGGCCGGGCAGTGGACAAGGTGACACCGGTCTTTTGTTCAAAAATCTCTCGAATATGTACCAGGTTTTCCGGTTTCATGGGGATACCTCCTGTTTAAAAGGTCAGCCGGTCGCGCAGAAAGCGCTTGGCCCGGTAAAGACGGTTTTGAATCTGCTTCACCGGCAGACGCAGTACCGCCGCGATTTCTTTTGGTTTCTGGTCGTAGTAGTACCGCCGGACCAATACTTCCCGGTCCGGTTCCCCCAGGGCGTTCATGGCATGGCGCAGGGCTTCGTCCGACGGCCCGGTTTGGTCCGGGGCTTCCGCCGTTGGTTCCTGGGACGGGGACAGTTCCTCCAGGGGCAAGGCGTCCTGCCGGGTCAGCTGGCGGCGGCGGTTCAGGGCCCGGCTGCGGGCCACCATGGCCAGATAGCTTTTGAGACTGCCCCGCAGGGGGTCGAATTTCTCCGGATGCATCCAGAGGAAGACATACACATCGGCCACGCATTCCTCCAAATCCTCCTCCGTGCCCACGCCTTGCAGCACTCCGCCGGCCACGGACCACAGGAGCCGGCTGTATTGGTCCATCACACGGCGAATGGCCCGTTCGTCCCGGGCGGCAATGGCCTGAATGGTTCGTTCATCGTTCAAAGGGCCTCCTCCTTTCCTGTGTATCATGACCGGTCATCTATAGTACAACGCAAATTGGAAAAACACTCAATCTTTTTTTGGATTTTATCAAAAAAGCGTGAAGGGGTTCCAACCGGTACGGAGTACCGCAAAAGGCCGCCTTACGTTCTATGCCCCGGCCTATCCGTGTTCGTAGGCCATTGCGCAAATTGGTTTCCAACGCAATCACTTTTTTGTACGAGCTGCATAAAATGAATCGAATATTTTTTACAGCCTTGACAATGAAATAGATTTCCGGTATTATGTAGCATGCTACCGAATATACGTAGCGTGCTACATAAAAAAGGAGGCGGTTTCCCATAGAACCGGTCAGCCGTGATGCCCTGGGGCTGCAAATCAAGATCGTCAGCAAGCTGCTCAAACAAGCGGTATCCGACAAAATCGCGTCTCTCGATTTGACCAGCTCCCAGTCCTTTGTGCTGGGCTACCTGTGCTACCACGCGCAGCAGGGCGAGGCAGTCTATCCCCGGGACATTGAAAAGCATTTTGATTTCAGTCACCCCACCGTATCGGGTCTGCTGCAGCGGATGGAAGCCAAAGGCTTCGTCCGCATGGAGCCTTCGGCAGAGGACCGGCGCTGCAAGCGCATCGCCGTCACCGACCGCGCCATGCAGGTCAATCAACAGGTTTTGGACCAGCTGGACGCCGCCGAACGGCTGATGATCCGCGGCTTCTCCACCGAGGAAGTCGATCAGCTCCACAACCTGTTCGCACGCATGATCCACAATCTCACCCCAAATACCGACGAAGGAGGAATAAACCCTTGATCAAAAAACTCATGCGAAGCATCCGGGAGTATAAAAGGGACACCATCCTGTCCCCGGTCTTCGTCACCTGCGAGGTCATCCTGGAGGTTTTGATCCCCTTTCTGATGGCAAAGCTCATCGACAACGGCATTACCCCCGGCGACATGGGCTACACCATCCGCATGGGCCTGGTGCTGCTTGTCTGCGCCGCCGCTTCCCTGGGCTTCGGCGCCCTGTCCGGTCTGGCCGCCTCCCGCGCTTCGGCCGGTTTCGCCAAAAACCTGCGAAAAGACATGTTTTACCATGTCCAGCACTTCTCCTTTACCAACATTGACCATTTCTCTACGTCCAGTATCGTCACCCGTCTGACCACCGACGTGACCAACATCCAGAACGCCTTTATGATGGTCATCCGGATTGCCGTCCGCGCCCCCATCATGCTGATTCTGTCCATGTTTATGGCCTTCCAGGTCAACGCGGAGCTGGCGCTGGTGTTCCTGTACGTGGTGCCCATTCTGGCCATCGGCATGTATCTCATTATGACCCGTGCCTACCCCATCTTCCACCGGGTCTTTGAGACGTACGACAAGCTGAACAATGTGGTGGGTGAAAACCTCCACGGCATCCGCGTCGTCAAGTCCTTTGTCCGTGAGGAAAAGGAAAAGCAGAAGTTCGGTGATGTATCCCAAGCCATCTATGTGGACTTCTACAAGGCCGAACGCCTGATGGCCTACATCATGCCCCTGATGCAGTTCTCCATCTACACCTGTCTGATTCTCCTGTCCTGGTTCGGCGGTAAATTGGTTATCACCACAGCCATGACCACCGGCGAACTGATGACCATGTTCTCCTATGTCATCCAGATTCTTATGAGCCTGATGATGCTGGCCATGGTCACCACCATGATCGCCATTTCCAAGGCCAGCACCGAGCGTGTGACGGAGCTGCTGGATGAGCAGAGCGACCTTCACAACGGTTCCAACCCCATTATGGCTGTTGCCGACGGCTCCATTGAGTTCCAGGACGTGAGCTTCAGCTACACGGGCAAGACCAACAAGCTGTGCCTGTCCGACGTGAATTTGTCCATCCGTTCCGGCGAGACCATCGGCGTTATCGGCGGCACCGGTTCTTCCAAGTCCACCCTGGTCCAGCTGATTCCCCGGTTCTACGACGCCACCTGCGGCAAGGTCCTGGTGGGCGGCGTGGACGTCCGCGACTACGACGTGGAGACGCTCCGAAATGAGGTTGCCATGGTGCTGCAAAAGAACACCCTGTTCTCCGGCTCCATCAAGGACAATCTCCGCTGGGGTAACCCCAACGCCACCGACGAGGAAATGCAGCACGCCTGCCATCTGAGCCGGGCCGACGAGTTTATTGCCACCTTCCCCAAGGGCTACGACACCCACATTGAGCAGGGCGGCTCCAACGTCTCCGGCGGCCAGCGTCAGCGTCTTTGTATCGCCCGTGCATTGCTGAAAAAGCCCAAGATTCTGATTCTCGACGATTCCACCTCCGCCGTGGATACCCGTACCGACGCCATGATTCGCCAGGCCTTCCTGGAGGAGATTCCCGACACCACCAAGATTATCATTGCCCAGCGTGTGTCCTCGGTGCAGGATGCCGACCGGATCATTGTTCTGGACGGCGGCCGTGTCAACGCCGTGGGTACCCACGAAGAGCTGCTGGCTACCAACCCCATCTACCGCGAAGTCTATGAATCCCAGATGAAAGGAGACGACGACAATGCCCCCGCTGCCCAATAAATCCTCGGGCCACAAGCCCAATCAGGTCAAAAACACCGCCAGGCGGCTTATGAACTATATTGTAGGCCAGTACCGGGTCCGCTTTATCCTGGTGGTCTGCTTTATCCTTATGAGCTCCATTGCCAACGTGTCGTCGTCCCTGTTCCTGCAAACCCTCATCGACGACTACATTACCCCCATGCTGGGCGCCAGTGCCCCCAATTTCGCCCCCCTGCTGAAAATCCTTGTCACCATGGGCAGCGTGTACGCGCTGGGCGTTCTGTCGGCCTTTGCCTACACCCGCATGATGGCCCGCATCTCCCAGGGCGTCCTCAAGGACATCCGCGACGAGATGTTCAACCACATGCAAACGCTGCCCATCCGCTACTTCGACACCCATTCCCATGGCGACATCATGAGCCATTACACCAACGACACCGATACGCTGCGGCAGATGATCACCCAGTCCATCCCCAACGTCATCTCCTCCGGCTCCATGATTATCGCCGTCTTCTTCTCTATGCTGAAGATGAGCGTCTGGCTGACCATCTTCGTTCTGGTGTTCCTGATTCTGATGATGAACGTCATGAAAGCCATGGCCGGCCGCTCCGCCAAATACTTTATCAACCAGCAGAGAGCCTTGGGCGACGTCAACGGCTACATTGAAGAAATGATCAACGGTCAGAAGGTTATCAAGGTCTTCTGCCATGAGGAAGCCACCAAAGAGGAATTTGACCGCAAAAACGATGAGCTCTGCGCCCACGCCACTCTCGCCAACGGCATTGCCAACATTATGATGCCCGTTATGATGAACCTGGGCAATTTGCAGTATGTGCTCATTGCCATCGTCGGCGGTGCGCTGGCCATTGCCGGTGTGCCCAACCTGACCCTGACCGGCGTCGGCACCATGACCCTCGGTACCATTGCTTCGTTCCTGACCCTGTCCAAGAGCTTCACCCAGCCCATCAGCCAGATCTCTCAACAGATGAACTCCGTTATTATGGCTCTGGCCGGTGCGGAGCGTATCTTTGAGCTGATGGACGAGGAGCCGGAGCAGGACAACGGTTATGTCACGCTGGTCAACGCCAAGTACGACGAGAACGGCGAGCTGACGGAGACCAACGAGCGGACCCACCTGTGGGCCTGGAAGCATCCCCACCACGACGGCACCCTCACCTATACGAAGCTGACCGGCGACGTGCGGTTCTTCGATGTGGACTTCGGCTACACGCCGGAAAAGACGGTGCTGCACAATGTGACGCTGTACGCCAAGCCCGGCCAGAAAATCGCCTTTGTCGGCGCGACGGGCGCAGGCAAAACCACCATCACCAATCTGATTAACCGGTTCTATGACATTGCAGACGGCAAAATCCGCTATGACGGCATCAACATCAACAAGATCAAAAAGCCCGATCTGCGCCGTTCCCTGGGCATCGTGCTCCAGGATGTAAACCTGTTCACCGGCACCATCATGGACAATATCCGATATGGTAAGCTGGACGCCACCGATGAAGAATGTATTGCGGCGGCAAAGCTGGCCAACGCCCACGACTTCATCACCCGTCTGCCGGACGGCTACAACACCATGGTCGAGGGCGACGGCGGACGGCTGTCCCAGGGCCAGCGGCAGCTGCTTTCCATTGCCCGTGCTGCCGTGGCCGATCCCCCGGTTATGATTCTTGATGAGGCCACATCCTCCATCGATACCAGAACGGAAGCCATTGTTCAGCGAGGTATGGACCAGCTGATGCAGGGCCGGACGGTGTTCGTCATCGCCCATCGGCTGAGTACCGTCAAGAACTCCGACGCCATTATGGTGCTGGAGCAGGGCCGTATTATCGAGCGCGGCTCCCATGACGAACTGATTGCCCAGAAGGGTAAGTATTACCAGTTGTATACCGGCGCATTTGAACTGGAATAACCCAAAATTAAAGTTTTACTCGATTTCTTTCTTGTGAGGGCCACCCACCGTCCGTGTGTCTGCGGTGCTCGCCGGGCCTTTTCCGCCATGCCCGCGGTGTGGCTTCTTGCCATACATCCAGTATGGCTGCAAAGCCACACCTTGGCCTGACGCAAAATTCCTCGCTGACCACTCTTGCCAACGAACGGCGGGCAGCCCAAAATCGCGGTTTCCAGGGGACAGCGTCCCCGGTCGCCCGCCGCAGCGGGCGAAATCCCCTAGCGTCCCAAAGCGCCATCCGCAGATGGCGCAATCCCCACGGCGAAGCCGTAATGCCGCTGTCCCCACCCCATCACGGGGTGGCGGACGGCGGCCTTTTTGTACGCTCCACCGCAGGGCACAGCATCCTTGACGCGCTCAAGCCGCACCCTATCCGTAGCCTGTGCATCCCTGGCCGCGCAACATTTTCCTCGTTTGGGGTATCCTATTGGTCATACAAATATATCCTTGCCTTTTCCGGTCGGTATGGTATGGTATAGACAGAAGCGTTCCACGCTCTGGGAAGGGAGGCCCCATGAAACATCACCAGAAGCTCCATCTGCATATCGGTCTGCGGATGTTCAAAACCGCCCTGGCCGTCACCATCGCCCTGGCTATCGCCCGGCTGTTCCAGTCCTACAGCCCCATCTTTGCGGGCCTGGGCGCCGTGGTAGCCATGGCCCGGACCCTGCGGGAATCCCTGGACGCCGCCAAAACCCAATTCGTCGGCGTTATCCTGGGCGGCATCGTCAGTATGCTCCTGCTGGTCATCGACCCCACCCCGTCAGTGCTCCTGATTGGCGGCGGCGTGCTGGTCTCTCTGGCCCTGTGCGGTATTTTCAAGCTCTATTATGCCGTGTCCCTGACGGCAATTATCGTGCTGTCCGTCTGCGTCAGCACCGGTGGTGACCCGCCGCTGGTGGCTCTGGGCTTTCGGCTCATTGACACCTCCATCGGCCTGAGTGTGGCCCTGGCCGTCAATATGCTGATTAAGCCCTACAACAACCGCCACCGGGTCACCAATCTCCTGCACAAGCTGGCCGATGCCGTCCCCGGCTGTCTGGAACAGCGGTTCGTATACGACCTGACGCCGGACCTGACCCCCATGATTACGGACCTGCGGGCGCTGGATGTGGAATTGGACATTTTCCGCCGCCAGCACTTCCGCCGCCGGGAGGCCCACGACCGGGATTTGTGTTTCCTGCGGAGTCTGTTCCAGCTGGCCGACCGCATGGAGCAGGAGCTATCCGCCCTGTGTACCATGGACCTGCCGGGCATCCCCGACGCCGAAAACCGCCGCCGCCTGGAAGAACTGGGTCTGACGCTGCCGGACTTTACCGGACGCAAGAGCACAGAGGAAATCGACTTTGTCTGCAATTACCACCTGAAAACCGCCCTGCAAGCGCGGGAATATCTGCTGGAACTGCTGGAATTACCGCCGGAATCCCATTGAGGGCTTGTAAAAACGTGCAGAATATCGTATACTAAGGAGAATGTTGGAAACAGCATTGCGGCGCTGCCGCGCCGCGAGTTTTTGTCAAAGGGGTACCGATTATGAGCAAACTGATTCTCCCGCAGGGATACCGGCCCCCGCTGTCCGGCTATGAGATGCAGCGGGCCATCGAATTTATCAAGAGCACCTTTCAGCAAAACCTCTGCAATGCCCTGAATCTGCGCCGCGTGTCCGCGCCGCTGTTTGTAGAGGAAAATTCGGGCCTCAATGACAATCTGAACGGCGTGGAACGCCCTGTGTCCTTCGACATTCCCGACGTCCACGCCAATGCCCAGGTGGTCCACTCCCTGGCCAAGTGGAAGCGGCTGGCGCTGCTGCGCTACGGCTTCCGGGAGGGAAAGGGCCTCTACACCGACATGAACGCCATCCGTCGGGATGAAGAGGTGGACAACATCCATTCCATCTATGTGGACCAGTGGGACTGGGAAAAGGTCATCACCAACGAGGAACGGACCATTCCCTATCTGCAATCCACGGTCCGGGCCATTGTGGCCGCCATCTGCGACACGGCCGATTCCCTGGGCGTGGCGTTCCCCAGTCTCCGCAGCACCATCGGGCGGGATGTGGCCTTTGTCACCACCCAGGAGTTGGAGGACCTGTATCCGAACCTGACCGGCTCCGAGCGGGAAAGCGCCTTTGTCAAGGAGCATCCCACCACGTTCCTCATGCAAATCGGCGGCAAGCTGAAGTCCGGCAAGCCCCACGACGGCCGCGCCCCCGACTACGATGACTGGCAGCTGAACGGTGACCTGCTGGTATGGAACGATGTGCTGGGCCGGGCCTTTGAGTTGTCCAGTATGGGCATCCGCGTCAGCCCCGAATCTCTGGACCGCCAGCTGACGCTGGCCGGCTGCGACGACCGCCGGGAACTGCCCTTCCACAAGATGCTGCTGGAGGGCAAGCTGCCCCTGACCATGGGCGGCGGCATCGGCCAGTCCCGTCTGTGCATGCAGATGATTGGCACCTGCCACATCGGTGAGGTCCAGTGCAGCCTGTGGGACGAGGAAACCCGCAAGGGCTGCGAGGCCGCCGGGGTAACATTACTGTAAAAAATTATTACGAAAGTAAGGGTATATACTATGGAACAGTTGATTTCTGTCCGCGAATTGTTTAAAAACACCGAAGCCTATGCCGGTAAGACCGTCAGCGTCGGCGGCTGGGTCCGGTCCGTCCGGGCTTCCAAGGCCTTCGGCTTTATCGTTCTCAGCGACGGCACCTATTTCCAGCCGGTACAGGTGGTGTACCACGACACCATGGAGAATTTCGCTGAAATCTCCAAGACCAACGTGGGCGCGGCCCTGATTGTCCGGGGCACCCTGACGCTGACCCCCGAGGCCAAGCAGCCCTTTGAGATTCAGGCCGACGAGGTCGTTGTGGAGGGCGCTTCTACCCCCGATTATCCGTTGCAGAAAAAGCGCCACACCCTGGAGTACCTGCGGACCATTACCCATCTGCGGCCCCGGACCAACACCTTCCAGGCTGTATTCCGCGTCCGCTCCCTGGTGGCCTATGCCATTCACAAATTCTTCCAGGAGCGTGATTTCGTCTACGCCCACACGCCCCTGATTACCGGTTCCGACTGTGAGGGCGCCGGTGAGATGTTCCAGGTGACTACCCTGCCCCTGGACCAAGTTCCCATGACCGAGGACGGCGCGGTGGACTACAAGCAGGATTTCTTCGGCAAGCCCACCAATCTGACGGTGTCCGGCCAGCTCAACGCGGAAACCTTCGCCATGGCGTTCCGCAACGTCTACACCTTTGGCCCCACGTTCCGCGCCGAGAACTCCAACACCACCCGCCACGCTGCGGAGTTCTGGATGATTGAGCCGGAAATTGCCTTTGCCGATCTGGAAGACGACATGCAGTTGGCCGAGGATATGATCAAGTTTATCATCTCCTATGTGCTGGAGCATGCGCCCGAGGAAATGGCGTTCTTCAACCAGTTTATGGACAAGGGATTGCTGGAGCGTCTGAACCATGTGATGAACTCCGAGTTCGGCCACATCACCTACACCGACGCCATCAAGATTCTCGAGGAGCACAACAGCGAATTCGAGTACCCGGTCCACTGGGGCAGCGATTTGCAGACGGAGCACGAGCGGTATCTGACCGAGCAGGTGTTCAAGCGCCCCGTGTTCGTCACCGATTACCCCAAGGAGATCAAGGCGTTCTATATGAAGCTGAACCCCGATGGCAAGACCGTGGCCGCCATGGACTGCCTGGTGCCCGGCATCGGCGAGATCATCGGCGGCAGCCAGCGTGAGGACAACTACGATGTGCTGTTGGAGCGGATGCACGAGCTGGGTCTGAAGGAAGAGGATTACAGCTTCTATCTGGACCTGCGGAAGTACGGTTCTGCCCGTCACGCCGGTTTCGGCCTGGGCTTCGAGCGTATGATCATGTATATGACCGGCGTGGGCAATATCCGCGACGTGCTGCCCTTCCCCCGCACCGTCGGCACCTGCGAACTCTAAGGCATCCATGGGGGCGCTGCCCCCATACCCCCGCGATTTTTTGAAAAAAATCGAGTAAAACTTTCCATA
>DVJJ01000148.1 GCA_018716875.1 Candidatus Avoscillospira avistercoris | reverse complement strand
TGGCCTTGACCACAATGGCCTTGAGCTTTTTGGAGCCCATGACCGCGCCGACGCCGGAACGACCGGCGGCCCGATCCTTGTCGTTGATGATGGCGGCCAGCAGCGCTTGGTGCTCACCGGCGGGGCCGATGTTCAGAACAGAGGCTTTCTCGCCGTGGACCTTGCGCAGCGCTTCGTCCATGTCCTCGCTCTTCATGCCCACATACTGCTCGGCGCTGTGGAACGAAATTTCCCCATCGTCCACCAACAGATAGGTCCACTCCTTGGCGACGCCTTCGACAATCAGACCATCCCAGCCGGCGTGTTTCAGCTTGGCGCCCCAGATGCCGCCGGAATTGGAACAGGCGATCATGCCCGTCAGGGGAGACTTGGTACAGACCATGTAGCGGCCCGAGGACGGCGACGGTGTGCCGGTCATGGGGCCGGTGATGTACACCAATTTGTTGCCGGGACCCAGGGGGTCCACGGTGGCAATGCCCTCATCGTAGAGGATTTTGGTACCCAAACCGCGGCCGCCGATGTACCGTTGGGCTTTTTCCAGCTCCAGGGGTTCCACGGCCACCGTACCGGCGGTCAAATCGATGCGGGCGAGTTTCTCATAGTAAGAACGGCTCATACGATTCCCTCCTTGAACAATGGGTTTCCTTACACACTTCCTGATTTCATCATAGCTGGAATTCCGGAAATTACAATAAAAACGCAAGAGATTTCACGGGACGCTTGCCAACATTGTGTGAAATGGGTTATACTTGTGTCAACTGCTATGAAAAAGAGGAGGGGGAGCCATGCCCGACCAAAAGGCCCTGTCCACCCAGCAGGTGGCGGCGATGCTCCATGTGAGCTGCAACACCGTCTATGAACTGATTCGCCGGGGGGAGATCAACTCCTATCGGGTGGGGCGCAAGGTGCGCTTTACCAAGGAGGATGTGGACCAGTACATTGCCCGATCCCGCCATGAGCGTTCGGCCCCCAAGGTCAAAACCGCCGAACTGGAGGGGGGTCTCATCACCCGCGCCGATTGGGACCATCATTTTATTATTGCAGGCCAGGACGTGGTGCTGGATTTGCTGTCCAGCCGCATGCAGCAAAAGAATGTGGCGGCGCTGCGGGCGTACCTCAGCGGCTTTGAGGGACTGCTGGCCCTCTATCAGAAGCGTATCCACGCCGCCATGGTCCATCTGTGGGCCGGGGATGTGGACCGGTACAACAGTCCCTATGTCCGGCGGCTGATGCCCGGCGTCGGGGCCGTTCTGGTCAATGTGTCCCGGCGGATGCAGGGCTTTTATGTGGCGGCGGGCAACCCCAAGCAGATCACCGGCTGGGAAGATTTGTGCCGGGAGGATGTCTGTATGCTCAACCGGGGCTGCGGGTCCGCGTCCCGGGTGCTGCTGGATGAGCATTTGCGGCGGCTGGGCATTGCGCCGTCGGCGGTCCGGGGCTATGACCAGGAGACCGGCTCCCATCTGACGCTGGCCGGGGCCATCGCCCAGGGGAAAGCCGATGTGGGCGTGGGCACCGAACGGGTCACCCGTAAGCAGGCGGGACTGGACTTTATTCCCATGCAGCAGGAGCGCTGTGACCTGGTCCTGCGCAAGGATTCACTGGAACAGCCGGAGGTACAGACGTTACTGGCCGTTCTGCGGGACCCGGCTTTTCGCCGGGAGCTGGAGCAGTTCAGCGGCAACGATTACACCCAGATGGGGGAAATTCTGGAGGAGGTTTGACACATGTTGACGGTGAAGACACCGGAGGAGGTACTGACGCTGATTGGGGAATCCGCGTTTGCAATGGGGGAGCCGGAAGCGGTGCCTCTGTCCGCAGCCCTGGGCCGGGTCCTGGCCGAGGCGGTGACGGCGACGGAGTTTGTACCGGATTTTGACCGGTCCACAGTGGACGGCTACGCGGTCCGCGGGGCCGATACCTTTGGATGCAGCGACAGCATCCCGGCCATTCTGACGGTCACCGGTTCGGTCCTGATGGGACAAGCGGCGGAGGGCGCCGTGGAGGAGAATACCTGTATGGCCGTGCCCACCGGCGGCGCGCTGCCTCAGGGGGCCGACGCTGTAGTGATGATCGAATATACAGAGGACTACGGTGACGGTACCATCGGTGTTATGAAGCCCGCCGCCCCCGGCAGTAATCTGGTGTACCGGGGCGACGATGTGCGGCCCGGCAAGGTGGTATTGCAGGCGGGCCGCGTTTTAACGGCCGCCGATATCGGCGCGCTGGCGGCCCTTGGACGGGCACAGGTGACCGTGGCCCGGCGGCCCAGAGTGGCCGTTATCAGCACCGGCGACGAGCTGGTGGACGTGACGGAGCAGCCGGGGCCCGGACAGGTCCGGGACGTCAATTCGGCTCTGCTGGCGGCGGCGGTGACTTCTTTCGGCGGCGAGGCCGTCCCTATGGGAGCGCTGCGGGACGAGGAGACGCTGCTGGAAGAGACGGTACGTAAGGCGCTGGCACAGTGTGATTGTGTGCTTATTTCCGGCGGCAGCTCCGTGGGCGAAAAGGATGCCACTTGCCGCGTCATTGACCGGCTGGGTGAGCTGCTGTTCCACGGCATTGCCATGAAGCCCGGAAAACCCACCATTCTGGGCGTTGTGGAGGGAAAGCCCGTCATGGGACTGCCGGGCCATCCCGGTGCGGCGTTCTTTGTGGCCAATCTGTTTTTAAAACCCCTGCTGGCCCGGATGCAGGGCCGTACGCTGGTGCGCCGTCCGGTGCCTGCCGTTCTGACGGAGACCGTCTCGGCCAACCATGGCCGGGCCCAGTATACCGGCGTCCATCTGACGGAGCGGGACGGCGTACTGTATGCCGAACCCATCCGCAGCAAGTCGGGCCTGATCAGCACTCTGGCCGGGTCTGACGGCTATTTTGAAATTCCACGGGACTGCGAGGGACTGCCCCAGGGCAGCACCGTCGCCGTCACCGTGTACCATATGGAATGAAACGAGAAGGAGAATCGCACCCATGGCATTTCAATTCCTGCAAAACATGCCCTTAGACGAGGCAAAAACCCTGTACTTAACGACGCTGCTGGACCACGGATTTGCACCCGCGGAGGAGACGATTCCTGTGGGAGAGGCGTTGGGCCGCATCACATCCCGGGCCGTTTATGCCCATATCTGCGCCCCCCATTACCATGCCAGCGCCATGGACGGCATAGCCGTCCGGGCCGCCGACACCTTTGGCGCCACGGAGACCACGCCGGTGGTGCTGCCGCCGTCCCAGTTCACGGTGCTGGATACGGGCGACCCCATCCCCGAGGGCTGTGACGCTGTCATTATGGTGGAGGATGTGGTCTACGAGGAGGACGGCTCCGCCCGGCTCTATGCCCCGGCGGCCCCCTGGCAGCATATCCGCCAAATCGGTGAGGACGTCTGTGCAGGAGAGATGCTCCTGCCGTCCCGTACCGCCGTGACCCCGGCGGCCATGGGCGCGCTGCTGGCTGGCGGCGTTCTGGAGATTCCTGTGTACCGCCGCCCGGTGGTGGGCATTCTGCCCACCGGTGACGAGATCATTCCACCCACCACGGACCCGGCCCCCGGCCAGATTATGGAGTTCAACTCCACCATCTTTTCTGCCATGGTGCAGGAGTGGGGCGCGATGCCCAAAACGTACCCCATTACAAGGGACAACCTGGAGGATATCCGGGCCAGGGTGGCCCAGGCGGCGGAGGAGTGCGACATGGTGCTTCTGAACGCCGGTTCCTCGGCGGGCCGGGAGGATTACAGCTGCCAGGCCATTTCCGAGGTGGGTGAAGTCCTGTGCCACGGTATCGCTATCAAGCCCGGAAAGCCTGCCATTCTCGGTTGTAAAGGCCCCGTGCCCATTCTGGGCGTGCCCGGCTATCCCGTGTCGGGTATCCTGGTCATCCGAGAGCTGCTGCAGCCTTTGGTGGAACATCTGACGGGCCGCGCCCATGCTCAGGTGGAGACGGCGGAGGCCGTTCTGTCCCGCCCGGTGGTGTCGGGTCTCAAGTATCGGGAGTTTATCCGCGTCCGGCTGGGCTATGTGGGGGACAAGCTGATGGCGTCTCCGCTGAGCCGCGGCAGCGGCGTCGTCACCTCGTTTATGAAGGCGGACGGCATTTTGGAGGTGCCCCAGGGGACCGAGGGCTATGAAAACGGCCAGACGGTGACGGTCCAACTGCTGCGGCCCAGAGAAGAGCTTCAGAAAACCCTGGTGGTCATTGGAAGCCACGACCCCCTTATGGATGAACTGGCGGACCTGTTCCGTCTGGACGGTCAGTTCTACCTCAGCTCGTCCCATGTAGGCTCCATGGGCGGCATCATGGCCATTCGCCGGGGCGAGGCCCATATGGGCGGCGTCCATCTGCTGGATGAAAAGGACGGCTCCTATAATACGGCGTTTATCCGCAAATACTTCCCCAACGGCGGCGTCCGACTGGTGGAGTGCGTGGGCCGGACCCAAGGCTTGATGCTGGCCGCAGGCAATCCCAAGGGGATTCAGAACTTTGCCGATCTGGCAAAAGCGGGCATCTCCTATGTGAACCGCCAGAAAGGAAGCGGCACCCGGATTCTCTTTGATTACCTGTGCAAGCAGGAGCATGTGGACGGCAAGGCCATCTATGGCTATGACCGGGAGGAATTCACCCATACGGCGGTGGCGGCGCAGATTGCCAACGGCAGCGGCGACGCCGGTATGGGTATCTGGTCCGCGGCCCAGCTGTACGGACTGGAATTCCTGCCTATCTGTACAGAGCAGTATGACCTGCTGATTCCCGACAGTGCTTGGGATACCCCCATGGTGCAGAAGTTGCTGGAGGTGCTTCGCAGCGATACCTTCCGCGCCCGTCTGGAAGCCCTGGGCGGCTATACGGTAAACAATCCCGGTACGGTGCGGGAATTGTAAGTTCCGAATGTTCCTGCTGAACCGATGGGTTCCACCCTGTAGGGCGGGGAAAGCCCCCGTTGCGTTTGGTAGGGAGTTCCCTAAATAAACAGTGCAATATAGAACGCCCCCGGTGTTCACCCGTTTCAGGGTGACACCGGGGGCGTTGGCCTTTGGCCGGAGACTGCGCCATCTGCGGATGGCGCTTTGGACGCTGGGGGATTTCGCGCCTTGCGAGGCGCGACCAAAGGCGCTGCCTCTGGACTCCGCGATTTTTTGAAAAAATCGAGTAAAACTTTTTTATGAACCATAAAACGAGAGAAATTGCTCGGTTTCAGGGCATTGCGGCTCGTATAGAACCGTTTTGGCGGGGCCCTGCTCCAACAGCTGCCCCTTGCGGAAATACAGGGCGTGATCGGCCAGACGCCGGGCCTGCTGGAGACTGTGGGTGACCAGCAGCAGGGTACAGCCCGTTTCGGCCACGTATTGCCGGGTCAAATGCTCCGTGAGCATGGTGCTCTCCATATCCATGGAGGCTGTGGGCTCATCCAGAATGATCAGATCATACCGGCCCATGAACAGCCGGGCCAATGCCATGCGGGCCGTTTCGCCGCCGGACAAGCGGTGGGCCGGTTTACCGGCCAGATGGGACAGCTGCACCGCTTCCAGCAGCCGGGCGGCCCGTTCCCGGTCCCGGTTCACCAGCAGCAGATTTTGCAGGACGCTCAGCCGGTATCCGTAGCTTTTCTGTGGGAGGTACCCCACCCGCAGCCCTGGTTCCGTCACCGGGCGGCGGCTGTCCGAGGAGAGGACCCCGGCAATTACACGGGAGAAGGTGGATTTGCCGCTGCCGTTGGCGCCGATGACGGCGTACAGCGTTCCGGTTTGCAGTGTCAGGTCCGGCGCGGCAACGGCCATTTGACCGCCGAAGGATTTGGTAAAAGCGGAAAGGTTCATGACGCCACCTTCCTTTGCAGCAGAGACAGCGCCAGATTCATTCCCAGGGACAGCACCAGAAGAATCAGTCCCAACGCGATGCCAAGAGAAAAGTTGCCCCGGTTGGTATATTGCATAATGGCCGTGGTCATGACATTGGTTTTCCAGGCGATGGCCCCGCCCACCATGGACACGGCGCCTACCTCGGCAATGGCCCGGGAGAAACCCAGCAGATACCCGGAAAAAATGGGATAGCGGCTCTCGTTGAGGAGCAGCAGAAAGGTTTTCCGGCGGGACAGCCCCAGTCCCTTGGCTGTCTCCCGGACAGGACCAGCGATTTGCGCCACGTACGTTTCCATATGACTGGTGAGCAGGGGCGTAATCAGCACCACTTGAGCCAGAATCATAATTTCCACCGTAAATAATAAATGGAGATGGCGCAGAGGGCCTACGCCGGAGAACAGAATATAGAAAATCAGACCGCAGACCACCGGCGGCACGCCCATAAGGGTACGGTTCAGCACCAGCAGCAGCCCCCGGCCCGGAAACCGGCAGGCCCCCAGCAGCAGCCCCAGAGGAACCCCCAGCAGCAGGGCAATGAGGGAGCTGGACAGGCTCATGCGGGCCGTGACGGACAAAATATTCAGCAGCTCCCGGTCGCCGGAGGCGATAAGCTGTACGGCTTGCTCCACAGCGGAGCCCATAGACATTCCCCTTTCCATACCAAATTGGGGTGCTGTAAACACAGCACCCCAACGGTGAGTTTTTCTGTAAGTTACTTGCTTATTCCATGACGCCGTTGTTGGCAACGAAGGTCAGGAACGTGGCCTTGTCGGTGAGAATATAGCCGCCCATTTCCTCAGCCATGACCAGGCAAGCGCCCATACCGGCGTTGGCAGAGGTGTACCAGTCGGTGTAATCGGCAAAGGATGCGGCATCCTCGGTGATGCCCAGCTCCGCAGGCCACAGGGACAGCTCCTTGGTGTGGGTACCGGAACCGTCGCCGCGGGAGATAAAGGGATACTTGCCCTCAGCAATGGCGGCGAAGGCATCGAGGACCGTGGCGGCATCCTTCACACCGGCGGGGTCCTCGGAGGGGCCGCAAAGGACAAAGTAGTTGTAGAGGAAGGACAGGCGCTCGGTCTCCATGCCGTCAATGACGCGGGCGAAACCGGCGTTGACAAACTCCTCTTCCTGGCTCTTGGAGTGGACCAGAATCAAGTCTGCATTGCCGAACTTGGCGGCCTCGATGGCCTTGCCCGTACCGGCGGACTGAACTTCCACCGTGTAGCCGTAGGCTTCCTCAAACTGAGGCAGCAGGTAGGCCAGCAGACCCGAGTCATTGACGGAGGTGGTGGTGGACAGGCGGATGGTCTTGGTCTCGTCGGTGGCGGCGGGGATTTCGCCCTCATAGGTGGGCGCGTCCTCCAGCACATAGAACAGCGTATTGCCGTACTCTTCCATGCCGTAGTTGGCGGCCAGATCCAGCGTCTCCGGCAGCAGCAGCCAGTGCATCAGGGCGTCAGCGCCGGCGGTGTTGACGGTGACATCGGAAACGGCGTTGCCGTCGGCATCGGTGAAGGGCGCTTCGGGGTTCACGGCGATCATGGAATAGGTGTTGAGCATGCTCTCGTCGGCTTCCTTGAGGATGGTCAGATCCACCACCACAGCGCCGCTGCTGTCATCGGTGGTCTCCTCGGTGCCGGTTTCGGCAGTCTCCTCCGTGGTCTCCGGAGCGTTGTTGGTCTCGGTGTTGGCGGTGTCCTCCGTGGTGGTTTCGGCGGTGTTCTCTTTAGCGCCGCAGCCTGCCAGGAGACCCAGAACCGTGGTCAGGGCCAGCACCAGTGCAAGAAGCTTTTTCATGATGGGTAATTCCTCCTAAACTATAGAAAAAAATAAAACAAGCCCCTCCAACTTCCGTCTTGTGTCGAGCAGAACTTGGAAAAGGGGCTCGTCCACCCACTTTTAGTTCACATTATGACCCGAAAGTGTCGGGCTTGCAAAAACAGTATACCATATTCCAACGGGAAAGGCAAGTCCGAAGACGGCGAGGGCAGCCCGCCGTCTTCGGCAGTATACGGATTACGTCCGGGCGCAGTTGCCGGTCATGCCCCGGAGCACTTCCAGACCGTGAGCCAGAGAGGGGAGAATATACTCCAGACATTCGGTGACGGCCTTGGGACTGCCGGGCAGATTGACAATGAGGGTGCCTTTACGGATACCGGCAGCGGCTCGGGACAGCATGGCACGGGGAGTGATTTGCAGGGAGTGGTACCGCATGGCCTCAGCAATGCCGGGGGCGGGACGCTCCACCACAGCCATGGTGGCTTCGGGGGTCACATCGCTGGGGGAGAAGCCGGTACCGCCGGTGGTGAGAATCAAATCACAGACGTCCTCGTCACAGAGGGTGGAGAGGACGCCCCGCAGGGGGTCGATGCCGTCAGGCAGCAGCTCTGTGTGGACGACGGTGTAACCGGCGGCTTCCACCATCTGCCGGATGACGGGACCGCTTTTGTCCTCCCGCTGGCCGGTGTAGCCGGAATCACTGAGGGTCAGAATCGCAACGCGCATGGTTTATTCCTCCTCTACAATGGAAAGGGTGTCGCCGACGGAGATGGTGCCGCCATGGAGCACACGGGCAAAGACGCCCTCCCGTGGCATGATGCAGTCGCCCATGACCTTGTAAATCTCACAATGGGCGTGACATTGTTTGCCGATTTGGGTCATTTCCAACAGCACATCGTTACAGCGGAATTTGGTGCCCACAGGCAGATTTTTGAAATCAAAGCCGGAGACCACCAGATTTTCTCCAAAGGCCCCGTCCTCCACCACGGCGCCGCGGGCCCGGAATTCCTCCACCCGGTCATGGGACAGCAGAGAGACCTGACGGTGCCATGTTCCGGCGTGGGCGTCGTTTTCAATGCCCCAGTCCTCGATGAACCGGGCGCTGCCCACATTTTTCTTCTGAACGCCTTTTTTCTCACTGATGCAGACTGCAATCACATTGCCCATGGTTTCATCCTCCTATTTGATGCATGTTCATGGCCTCGTCGCCGGACTGGGCGGCGGTGGAAAAATGGTGGCTGGCCGGTTTCTGCCGGATGGTCTCTGCGATGACCCGGCGCAGCTCGTCATCCGATGCGCCGCCGTCCAGCAGGGCCTTTAAATCCCGGCCCGTCTCGTATTGCAGACACGTTTTTAAATAGCCGGTGGCCGTCAGCCGGACCCGGTTGCAGTTGTGGCAGAACTGATGACTCACGGCGCTGATAAAGCCCACCCGGCCTGTGAAGCCGGGGAACGTCCGGTAGGTGCTGGGACCTGCGCCGGGGGGCGGGGGACAGTCCAGGGGTGCGCCGAAGGCGTCGGTCAGCTGGGCCAGCACTTCCTCCTGGGTCAGACGGCCCAAATTGCGGCCCAGGCCAATGGGCATCATTTCAATGAAGCGCACCGACAAATCCCGGTCCTTGGCCAGCGCAGCCAGGGGCACCAACTGGTCCCGGTTGGCTTCAGTGGGTACACAGTTGACCTTGACCGTCAGGCCGGGAACACCCAAGGCAACTTCCAGGCCCGAGAGGGTTTCCAGCAGCAGGTCCCGCCGGGTGATGGCGGCAAATTGCTGCCGGTCCAGGGTATCCAGACTGATGTTGACACCGTCGATACCGGCTTCCAACAGCTGGGGCAGCTGTTGGGACAGAAGAATGCCGTTGGTGGTCAGGGTGATTCGCTGGATGCCGGGGACGGCCCGGATGGCCGCCACCAGCTTGTGCAGCTGGGGCCGCACCAGGGGCTCGCCGCCGGTGAGGCGAATATGGGTGACGCCCAGGGCGGCAAACTGTTCCACCAGCCGGGCGATTTGTTCATAGGTGAGGATGGCGCTGTGGGGCAGACACTCCACGCCCGACTCCGGCATGCAGTAGACGCAGCGGAGGTTGCAGCGGTCTGTGACAGAAATCCGCAGATAGTGGATTTCCCGCTGAAATTGGTCCAGCATGGCGGCCCTCCTTCTCAAGCCCGGTCGTAGGAGCCGGACTTGCCGCCCTCCTTGTGGACCAGATGGATGTCTGTGATCTCCATACCCTTGTCCAGCGCCTTGCACATGTCGTAGATGGTCAGCAGGGAGACGGAAACACCGGTGAGGGCTTCCATTTCCACGCCGGTTTTGCCCGTCAGCTTGACGGTGCAGGTGGCGCGGACGGCGCATTCCTCCTCCAGAATTGTAAATCCAATGGCGGAGTGGCTCAGCGTCAGGGGATGGCACAGGGGAATCAGGTCGCCGGTGCGCTTGGTGGCCATAATTCCGGCCACCTGTGCCACGCCCAGCACGTCGCCCTTGGCGGCGGTGCGGCCGGTGATGGCGGCCAGAATGGGCGGCGTCAGACGGATGGTACCCTCGGCCACGGCCACCCGGACCGTGGGGGATTTTTCCGAAACGTCCACCATAACGGCATTGCCGTCGGCGTCAAAGTGATTGAACGGTTTGTCCATGGATCGTCCTCCTGCACAGCGGTGCATCGGAACGATGCACCATGGATGGTAGAATGATTGTATCATGACTGGGCACAATTTACAATACACATTCCGCAACGACCATTCAGAATATGACAGCGGCACAAAAATTGCGCTTCTGCATTGTAAAAAATCAATCCCCTGTCCCGCATAGGCGCGGGACAGGGGTGCTGTCAATACATCATGTCTTTTTGAGCGTGTCGGAAGGTTAGTCGACCAGCTTCTTGAACTCGTCGGCCACGAACTGAACCTTGGGACCGATGATAACCTGCACAGAGGTCTTGCCGGGACGGATGACGCCGGCAGCGCCGGAGGACTTGATCTTCTTCTCATCCACCAGCAGGCGGTCCTTAACCTCCAGGCGCAGACGGGTAATGCAGTTGTCGATGGAAGCCACATTGGCAGCGCCGCCGACACCCTCCAGGATGATCTTGGCCATGGCAGCGTAGTCGCTGTTGCTCAGCTCAATCTTCATCTCGGAAGCGGTATCGTCATCCTCACGGCCGGGGGTCTTCAGGTTGAACTTGGTGATCATAAAGCGGAACACCACATAGTAGATCACAAAGAAGGCCAGGCCGATGGGAATCAGCAGCAGGGGATTCATGGCGAAGGGAGCCTTGAAGGACAGGAACCAGTCAACAAAGCCTGCGCTGAACTGGAAGCCGGCACGGATGGGCAGAGCAGCCACAACGGCCACGGAGATACCGGTCAGCAGGGCGTGAACGACATACAGGCCGGGGGCCAGGAACATGAAGGAGAACTCCAGGGGCTCGGTAACACCGGTGAAGAAGGAGCAGAGAGCGGCGGACATCAGGATGCCGGCAGCAATCTTCTTGTTCTTGGTCTTGGCGGTGTGGTACATGGCCAGGGCAGCGCCGGGCAGGCCGAACATCATGACGGGGAAGAAGCCGGCCTGGTACATGCCGGTGACGCCCTTGACGCCGCCTTCCAGGATGCCCCAGAAACGGTTGATGTCGGAGATGTTGGCCACGTCGAACCAGAACACGCTGTTCAGAGCGTGGTGCAGGCCGACGGGGATCAGCAGACGGTTGAAGAAGCCGTAGATACCAGCGCCGATGGCATCCAGGGAGATGATGGCCTCACCAAAGCTCACCAAAGCGGTGTAGACGATGGGCCATACAAAGTACAGGGGGATGCAGATGATCAGCGTCACAATAACGGTCATGATGGGCACAAACCGGCGGCCGGCGAAGAAGCCCAGGAAGTCGGGCATTTCCGTCTTATAGAATTTGTTGTAGCAGCCGGCGGAGATCAAGCCGCAGAGGATACCGATGAACTGGTTGTTGATCTTGCTGAACGCAGCGGGCACTTCCTCAGCGGGAACACCCATGATGGTGCTGACAACCGCCACACCCAGCATGGTCTGCACCGTCAGCCAGGAGATAATGGCAGCCAGACCGGCGGTACCGTGCTGATCCTTGGACATGCCGATGGCAACGCCCAGGGCGAACAGAATGGCCATGTTGTCGATAAGGATGCCGCCGGACTTGATCAGCAGCAGAGCCAGCAGGTTGTTGGCGCCCCAGCCGGAGGGGTCGATCCAGTAACCGATACCCATGAGCAGGCCGCCGATGGGCAGGCACGCCACGGGCAGCATCAGGGATTTACCGAGACGCTGTAAAAAACGCATCATAATGAAATTGCTCCTCTCTCTTACATAGGGCCGCGGGCGGGGGGTGCCCGGCGGCATTGGGTGGGGGACCGGTGCCTATCCCGGCCCTCTGCGAATGCTCAAAAAGATATGGATTGGAAGCAAGCGTTACAGATTTTCCTTGAGGAAGGATTCCATGGACGCGGCGGCGGCGTCCTCCGTTTCACCCTCGCAGGTGATGGTCAGGGTGTCGCCCTGCTTGGCGCCCAGCTTCATAAGGCCCATGATGCGCTTGGCGTCCACCGTCTGGTCCTTGAAGGTCAGGCTGATGGAGCAGCCCTCGCAGGCCGTGGCGGCCTTGGCCAGCAGACCGGCGGGACGGGCATGGAGACCCAGCGGGTCCTGGATGACGTGAGCAATGGTTTTCATTGGGAAATAACCTCGCTTTCAGAGATGGCTTTACGGATTTTCAACACCTGGGCCGGGGAGACGGAGAGTTCGTCGTAGCCCATGGTCATCAACGTGTTGGTCATGGCGGCGTCGGCGGCCAGCTCGCCGCAGATGCCGCACCAGATTCCGGCGGCGTGGGCGCTGTCGGCAATGCGCTGCAAGAGCCACAGCAGAGCCGGATGCTTGGGGTCACAGTAGCGGCCCAGGGCGCTGTTCTGCCGGTCGGCTGCCAGGGTGTATTGGGTCAGATCGTTGGTGCCGACGCTGAAGAAGTCCACTTCGTGGGCCAGGGTGTCACTGATGACCGCAGCGGCGGGCGTTTCAATCATGACGCCCAGGGGCACATCTCCAATGGCGATACCCTCGGCGGTCAGCTCCTCCCGGATGGTCTTGCACAGGGCCTTGACCTCCTGGACCTCCCACAGGGAGGCGATCATGGGGAACATCATGCTGACAGGACCGTGGGCACTGGCCCGGTAGATGGCCCGCAGCTGGGTCCGGAACAGCTCCGGACGGCTCAGGCACAGGCGAACGCCGCGCAGACCCAGGGCGGGATTCTCTTCGGCGTCCAGCTGGAAATAGTCGGCCTGCTTGTCGGCGCCAATGTCCAGGGTACGGACGATGACGGGACGGCCCTGCAAGCCCTCCACCACCTGACGGTATGCGGTGTACAGCTCCTCCTCGGTGGGGTAGGTATCGCGGCCCAGGTACAGGAACTCGCTACGCAGCAGACCCACGCCTTCACCGTCGTTTTTCAGTACCAACTCCACGTCGTCGGGGCTGCCGATGTTGGTGAAGAGCTTGACCTTGCGGCCCTTGGCCGTCCGGGTCTCCTTGCCGCGGTAGGCTTCCAGCGCTTCCTTGGCGGCCTGGGCTTCGGTCTGCTTGGCGGTCATCTCCGCCAGGGTGGCCTCGTCGGGCCGGATGTAGCACTGGCCGGTAAAACCGTCCACAATGACCGTGTCGCCCGGATGGATGGCCGACAAATCGACATCGGCGGCCACCAGGGAGGGGATGCCCATGGTCCGGGCCAGAATGGCCGTGTGGCTGTTGGCGGAGCCCTTGCGGGTCACAAAGGCCAGAATTTTATCTTTGGGCAGCTGCACCGTCTCCGACGGCGTCAGGTCCTCGGCCAACAGTACGCCGGGAACGTCCATGGTCATGGAGGAGGAGAAGCCGCAGAGAATCTCCACCACCCGGCGGGACACGTCCCGAACGTCGGTGGAACGGGCTTTCATGTACTCATCGTCCATGGAGGCAAACACCTCCGCGAATTCCTCACCGGTCTCCTGGACGGCGTGGGCGGCGCTGTCGCCGCCGTCAATGCGGCCCTCGATGGCCTCCACATAATCCAAATCGTCCAGCATCATGATCTGAACGTCCAGAATCATGGCGTGTTCCTGACCCAGACGGGCGGCGGTCTCCTCCAGCAGCGTTTGGAGCTGCGCCTGGGCCTGGGCCTTGGCGTTGGTGAACCGCTGCCGCTCCTCGGCGGCGGAGCCCCAGGCGGTGGGCAGTTCCAGCTTGGCCGTCTCATGGACGAAGGCCGGTCCGATGGCAACGCCGGGGAATACCGGCAAGCCTGTTCCCTGTATCATGGTTTCCGTCCCTCCCATGCTCAGGCGTCAATGGTCAGCAGGGGATCGCCGGCAGAGACGGCGCCGAGATGGGCCTGCAAAATGGGGAAGCGGTCGGAGTTGCACAGAACGATGGGGGTAATGAGGTCGTAACCGTCGGCGGCGATGGCCTCCCGGTCAAAGGAGATCAGGGGTTGGCCCTGCTTGACGGTGTCGCCGGTCTTGGCATGGGTGGTGTAGTACTTGCCCTTGAGCTGTACGGTCTCCAGACCCACATGAATCAGGATTTCCATGCCGTTGGTGCTGATCAGACTGACGGCGTGGCCCGTGTCGAACATCATATCCACCTTGCCGTCGCAGGGGGCCACAATCTGGCCCTCGGTGGGACGGATGGCGATGCCCTTGCCCAGAATCTCCTGGCTGAAGGTGGGGTCGTTGACCTCCTGCAGGGAGACGGCGGTACCGGCCACCGGAGCGGTGATCACGGGGTGTTCGGACTGGGATTTGTGGAAGAGTTTGTCGAAGATACCCATTTTGGTATTACCTCATTTCGTCGGATGAATTCGATGGAGATTGATGGCCAGATACGCTTTTTGCTGCTGTGTCAGCTTCTGACCGCTGGCCTTCTCCAGAGTTTCGGTCAGGATTCCGGCCCAGTGGTATTCCCGTGGCAGAGCCGCGGCCACGGAGTCAAAAAAGGGATTGTCGGACACCGGCTCCTCGTAGTGGGAGAACAGGCTCAGCGCCAGGAATTTCAGGTGAATCAGGAACTCGTCAAAGTAGATGGAGCTCTCATCCAGCTTAAATTCTGTGGAGGTGCGCAGGAGCTGCACCATCTCGCCCAGGGCTTGGGTCACCTGCATGGTGATACCGAAGGAGGTGACATATTCGGCGTTGACCAGATGCAGCGCGATGGAAGCGGCTTCGTCCTCCGGCAGCTGGACCTGGAAGCGGCGGGCGATTTCGGACACGGCGTAGGAGCCCACGCCGTATTCCCGGGGATAGAACAGCCGCACCTCCGTATGGAGGGCGTTGGTAAATGCCATGCCGTTTTTCACCCGTTCGATGGCGAAGCAGATGTGATCGCAGAGGGTGTAGCAGACGCTTTCGTTGAGGGAGTGGCCCAGGACCTCGCAGGCATAGGGAATCAGTTCGGTGCAGAACTCCACCTGCCGCCGGGGCAGACGGGACAGCAGCTCCTTGAACCGCTCCAAATTGGCCTCGTCGGTGATGGAGAAAATCTTCTCCACCTGGTCCTGGCCGATGGTCTGTCCGGCTTTGCGTCCAAAGCCCAGACCGCGGCCCATGAGGATGTGCTCCCGGCCGTGAGAGTCGAGACAGCTGACAATGTTGTTGTTGATGGTCTTCAAGATCTGGAATTCCAAAGTAGATCGCCTCCCAATCTCCCGCGGAGAAAGAAAAAAACCAGGCCCCGCCCAGGGTGATTCCGACGGTAAATGCACATGGCAATGCCAGATCATCCTTTGTGACGAGTCCCGGTTTTGCCCGCTTGCGCGGTAACAATCCAAGCTTCTGTTCAAATATTACAAAGAAATAGAAAAGTTGTCAATCGCTTTAAGAAAGGTTTCACAAATTTAGAACGAATCACAAATTAAGTGTAAATAAATTGTTAAGGTTGCCTAAATTTGATGGCAAGAATTAGGGAAAACTACGGCACAGCAATGCTTTAACCTGTGCAATTACCGCCCCATCGGCATAGAATCGCTCGTACTCTCCGGCCATGGGCAATCCCATGGGAACCCCCTCCCGGCGGAAGACCATGGGGCTGTCCACGGTGGTCTTGGCCGACAGATGGAAGGCATTCAGGGGCGTTTCCGCCAGCAGCCGGGGCAGGGTTTGGAGATTGACGCCGCTGCCCGCCATCAGGGTGATACATCCGGCGGCGGCGGTGTGGAGCTGTCGCAGCAGATCTGCGCCCTCCACGGCGGTGGCCCGCTGGCCGGAGGTGAGGATGGTGTCAAAGCCCAGGGCTACAGCATCCTCCAACCCTTCAAAGGGGTCCCGGCATACGTCAAAGGCCCGGTGCAGCGTCTTGTGCAGGGGACCGGCGGCATCCAGCAGCGCGGCCAGGGCTTCCCGGTCCAAACGGCCGTCGGCGGTCAGAACGCCCAGCACCACGCCGTCCACGCCCAGGGAGCGGCAGGACTCCACTTCCCGCCGCAGCAGTTCCAATTCCATGGGGGTGTAGAGAAAATCGCCGAACCGGGGCCGCAGCAGGACCCGGACCGGGACGCCCAAAGATTGGACGGCCTCAATAAGAAAGGGGCTGGGAGAGGTGCCGCCAATGAGCAGATTGGCGCACAGCTCCAGCCGGTCGGCGCCGTGTTCGGCGGCGATTTTGGCCGATTCGTAGGAATCGACACAGACTTCCAGAAGCATAGAGAGAGTTCCTTTCTGTATGGCGCGCAAAGCTCCGGGCCGCGGCGTGGCGGCCCGGAGACGGTTGCGCTTATTGGTGGGAGTGTCCGCAGCCGCAGCAGCAGCCGGAATCGGCTCCCGGTTTCTTGGCGTGGCCATGGCAGGCGGAGCAGCCGATGCACGGGGCGTGGTTCTTTTTGGCCCGGTACACATAGCGTGCCGCCGCAATCAAAACAGCCGCCAGTATGGCAATTATAATCACATCTGTCATAAAAGTCTACTGCCTTTCTGCAAACGTTCAGGCTCTCGCGCCGCTGAGACTGTAGGTGGTCTGGAGGGACTTGTCGGCTACGCGAATGCGGTAAACCAGGAAAGCGGCAATGGCGGCCACCACAATGAGACCGGGGACAAAGCCGGTGCCCAGGGATCCGGTGGTGACCAGCGTGCCGATCTGGTACACCAAGAACGCCACGGTGTAACCGGTAGCAAACTGGAGACCGATACCGGCCCACAGCCACTTGCGATCCTTGATTTCGGAGCGCATGGCGCCCATGGCGGCGAAGCAGGGGGGTGTGAACAGGTTGAACATCAGATAGGCCAGGGCGGCTGCCTTGGTCAGGGCAAAGATGGCGGCCACTTCAGAGGCACCGCCGGTGAGTTCCAGAGCGTCGGTATCAATGAAGTTGGTCACGCCGTAGCAGACGGCCAGGGTACCCACTACGTTTTCCTTGGCAATAAAGCCGGTGACAGCGGCGGCGGCCAGCTGCCAGGCGCCAAAGCCCAGGGGAATCAGCAGGACGGACACAGGGGTGGCGATGGAAGCCAGAATGGAGGTGTGCTCCATGCCCTCCTCCACCAGCTGGAAGCTCCAATTGAACGACTGCATCAGTTGGACAGCGGTGTTGCACAGGAGAATGATGGTACCGGCCTTGACGATGTAGGCCCAGCCACGGGACAGCATAGCCAGGGCGGCCCGCTTGAGACTGGGGGCCTTGTACTCGGGCAGCTCCATAATAAAGAAGGACTTGCGGCTGCGGTAGCCGCTGATCCGGTTGACCAGCAGAGCGCCCAGGAAGATCAGGACAATGCCCATAAAATACATCAGGGTGCCCACCCAGGAGGCGTCGGCAAAGAAGACACCGGCGAAAAGGGCGATGACGGGAAGTTTTGCGCCGCAGGGCATAAAGGGGGTCAGCATGGCCGTGGCCTTGCGCTCCCGCTCATTGCGGATGGTGCGGCAGGCCATGACGCCGGGGATGGCGCAGCCGGTGCCGATGACAAAGGGGATGACGGACTTGCCGGAGAGACCCACCTTTTTAAAGATGGGGTCCAGAACGACGCTGACGCGGGCCATATAGCCGCAGTCTTCCAGCAGGGCAATGAGGAAGTACATGACCATGACCAGGGGCAGGAAACCGATGACAGCGCCGACGCCGCCAATGATGCCATCCACCAGCAGGGATTGGAGCAGGGGAGAGCTGTTCTCCACCAGAGAGCCCACCCAGCCCTGGAAGGACTCAATCCAGCCGCCCAGGATGCCCGCGATCCAGGGACCAACCCAGGCCTGGGAGATCTGGAACACCAGGAACATGACCACGGCGAAAATGGGAATACCCAGCCAGCGGTTGGTGAGAATATTGTCAATCTTGTCCTGGGAATTTTTCTGCCGGGTCAGGACTTTGCGGGTCTCCACGTCCTTGACAATGCCGTTGACAAAGGTGAAGCGCTGACGGTCCGCCTGCTCCACGGCATGCTTGTCGGTCAAATCCACATTGCCCTGGGAATAGGGGGCTTTCTGCTTTTTACCGGCCAGGGAGGCGGCCACGGTCACCAAATCCAAAAGGCCGTCGGCGGTGGTGGAGACGGTTTCCACCACAGGGCAGCCAAGCCGCTGCGCCAGCGTTTCCACATCGATTTTCGTTTCTTTTTTGCTGTTGATGTCGCTCTTGTTGAGGGCCACCACCAGCGGGATGCCCAGCTCCAGCAGTTGGGTGGTGAAGAACAGGCTGCGGCTCAGATTGGTGGCATCCACAATGTTAATGATGGCGTCGGGATGCTCGTTTTTGACGTAGCTGCTGGTGATGCTCTCCTCCGAGGTGAAGGGGGACATGGAATACGCGCCGGGCAGGTCCACGGCAATCAATTCCTGACCGCTTCTGCGGTATTGGGATTTGATGGGGCTTTCTTTTTTGTCCACGGTGACACCGGCCCAGTTGCCCACCTTTTCGTTGCGCCCCGTCAGGGCGTTGTACATGGTGGTCTTGCCGCTGTTGGGGTTGCCTGCCAATGCAATTCTCATAGACAATTCCTCTTTTCTGCTGGTTATAATATGGGTAACGGCTGATGGTTAACCGTCACTAACTTTTGGGGCGTTTTTTGGTGCCGCCCGCAGACGGCACCGAAGAAAAAACGGTTATTGTACTTCAATGGCCGACGCCAACTCCCGGTCGATGGTGTATCGGCCGTCCTTGATGGAGATGACGCAGCCGCCTTTCCGATGGGAGATGACGGTGATGGGCTCGCCGCTGTAGCAGCCCAGGGAGAAGAGAAAGGCGTCCAGCTCGGGATCATCGGTGGCAATCTGCCGGACAATGTATTCCTGTCCCTCTGCGGCACAGGTCAGATTCATGGGAAACACCGCCTTTCCTTTGGTTAGTCTTTATTAACTGTAAAATATGGTACCACACCCGCTGCGCGGTGTCAATAGGGCGGCGAAAAAAAGTTTGATTTAACTAACTCAGAAGTAAGGTGATACCCTCTGGGAGATTTGAAAAAAATTTTTGTCACCTTTTGACGCCTCTGCCCATCTATTGAACAGAGACAACGAAGATTGGATGGAAAAAACCCATGGCATTCAGCAGTTTGGAATTTGTATTTCTGTTTTTACCGGCCATGCTGGCCGCCTATTATATTACGCCGCCCAAGGTCCGAGGGGTGACGATGCTCCTGGGCAGTTTGTTTTTTTACTGGTGGGGCGTGCGGAGCAACCCCTGGATGCTGGGGCTGCTGCTGGTGCTGATGGCCTGGACCTACGGAGCCGGTGTGGTTATGGTCTATCACAGGGCTTGGGCCAGAACAATTCTGGTCCTCTCCTGGACGGTGCTGTTCGGGACGCTGCTCTTTTTTAAATATATGGGACTGTTTGCGGAATCGCCCCTGCCGCTGCCGGCGGGCATTAGCTTTTATACCTTTACCATGGCGGCGTATCTGGCCGACGTGGCCAGAAGAAAAGGCCCCGCCGACTGGAACCCCCTGCGGTTTGCCAACGGCGTGCTGCTGTTTCCCAAACTGCTGTCGGGACCGATTACCCCGTTGACGTCGGTCCGGCGGCCCTGCTGCCGGGTGAGTAACTTCAACTTAGACCTGCGGGAGTTTATCTGGGGCCTGGGTCTGAAATTGCTGCTGGCGGATCAGCTGGGCGGCCTGTGGCGGCAGCTGGGCAATATCGGCTATGAGAGCGTTTCGGCGCCGCTGGCCTGGCTGGGCCTGGTGGCCTTCTCCTTACAACTGTACTTCGATTTCTACGGCTATTCCAAAATGGCCGTGGGTGTGGGCCATATGCTGGGCTACCATTTGCCGGAGAACTTCGACCACCCCTATGCGTCCCGGACCATGACCGAATTTTGGAGACGGTGGCATATAACTTTAGGCGCATGGTTTCGGGATTATGTCTATATTCCCCTGGGCGGCAGCCGGTGCAGCAGCGGACAGCACATCCGCAATCTGTTGATTGTCTGGATTTGCACGGGGTTATGGCATGGCTCCACCCTCAATTATCTCCTCTGGGGCCTGTCGCTGTTTGGCCTGATTGTACTGGAAAAACGCTGGACCGGCGCGTTTTTCCAGCGCCACGGTATTTTGTGCCGGCTCTATATGATTCCGGCCTGTCTGCTGACCTGGATGCTCTTTGCCATTCCCGACCTGCACCAACTGTGGACCTTTGCCGGGCGGTTGTTCACGGAGTATTCCTGGAGCGCCCCCGACTTCCAGCGGCATTTGCAGCAGTACGGCGGCTATCTGGCGGCGGGCATTCTGCTGGCGACGCCCTATCCCGAGCGCCTGTGGCGGCGGCTCCAGCGGACAGCTTTCGGCACGATTGTGCTGGTGATTATTTTCTGGGCGGCGGCCTATGCCATGGCGGCGGGCCAGAACGACCCCTTCCTCTATTTCAGTTTTTAGGAGGTACCCATTGTGCGTACAAGACACCCTTTGACTTTGCTGGCGGTGCTGCTGGTTTCCTCGGCACTGATGGCCGCCATCGGTGTGGCCATCCGCTGTACCGTCGGTAAGGAGGTGCAGCAGTTGCAATCCGGCCCGGCGGTGGCCGTGCCGCTGATGGTCCTGGCGGACCCGACGCTGCTGCGCGTACCGGAGACGATGGCGCCGGTGGAGGACACGGAAACCCTGTCCAAACCCCAGGAGACGCCGTCGGGCAGCCGCATTCCCTCCATCAACCCGGCGCCGGAGGCGGATACCGGTGCAGACGCCGGTACGGACCAGACGGAAGAACAGCCGGTGGAGCAGGAGCAGCCGGCGGTCACCTTCGGCACTGTGGAGGACAGCTATTTTGCCGACGCCCTGTTCATCGGGGATTCCCGTACCGTGGGACTGAGCCAGTACGGCCGCCTGGGGCAGGCCGATTACTTTGCCGACGTGGGCTTGACGGTGTTTAACCTGTGGGACAAGGCCCTGTCGGATACAAATTTTGAGCGGCAGACCTTGGAGACCTTACTTTCCGGCCGGACATATGGTAAGATATATCTGATGCTGGGCATCAATGAGCTGGGCTATCCCATGGACAGCCTGCTGAGCCAGTATCAGTCCACCGTGTCCGCCATCCGGAAATTGCAGCCCCAGGCGGACCTGCTGCTGTGCGCCAACCTGCATGTGACCCGGACGGCGTCGGCGGGCACTTCCTGGCTGAGCATGGAAAATCTGTGCCGCCTGGATGCCGAAATTGAAGCCATGGCAGACGGGGAGCACAGCTTCTATCTGGATGTCAATCCGGTGTTCTGTGACGCGGAGGGCTATTTGAAGGACGACATGACCGGCGATGGGGTCCACCCCTATGCCGCCGGGTATACGCTCTGGGCCGACTGGCTCCGGGAGCACGGAATCATCAGAAACGAGGAAACAACTGTTGGAGGAAATCAAGTGGTTCACAGCCCAGGTGCAGGCCTGTGAACCGGCCATGTACCGACTGGCCATGAGCATACTGACCAATGGCGACGACGCTGCCGACGCCGCCCAGGAAACCATCTGCATCGCCTATGAAAAGCTCCATACCCTGCGGCGGCGGGACCGGTTCAAGCCGTGGATTCTGCGCATTCTCACCAATGAATGCTACGCCATTCTGCGCCAGCGGCAGCGGTTTTTGGAGTCCGATGCCTTGCCGGAGCCGGAGGCCCCGGCCTTCAGCGAGGAGCATCAGGACTTGTGGCAGGCCGTCTGCGACCTCAGCGAGCAGCTGCGGTCGGTGGTGGTGCTGTACTATTACGAGGGATTCTCGGCCCGGGAAATCGGGTCCATCCTGCGCATATCGGAAGCCAATGTGAAAACGAGACTGTCCCGGGCGCGTAAGCGCCTGCGGGAACTGTTGGAGGGATGAATATGGGATTTGACGAGGAACTGAGACGGCGTGCGGCAGCCGAAGGCGACGGCGTGCCGGAGAGTTTTTCCAACCGGGTCCGGGAGACGCTGGACAACCTGCCGTCCCGCCCGTCCCGCCGCGGCACCTGGCGGCATCTGTTGGGTGCAGGTCTGGCGGCGGCGGTGGCCGTCACCGTGGCCCTGCCCAATACCAGCGCCGCCATGGCTGAGACGCTGGGGGCGCTGCCAGTGGTGGGCGAACTGTTCCGGGCCGTGACCTTCCGGACCTACTCGATGGAGGAGGGCAAGAACCATGTGTATATTGACGTGCCGCAAATTCTCGACGAAACCGACAGCACAGGCGCCGAAGCCATCAACGACCAGGTGGAGACGTACACCAACCAGCTTATTGCGGAATTTGAAAATGAAGCCCATGCCGACGGCTATTTTAATCTGGATGTGACCTGGGAGGTGGTGACCAACACGGAGAACTGGTTTACCCTGCGGATTTCCACCGACCGTGTTATGGCCGCCGGCAGTCACCAGGAGCAGCACTATCACATCGACGCCGCCACAGGAGAAGAGAAGACGCTGTCGGACCTGTTCCCGTTGGATTACGACTATGTGACCGTCATCAGCGATGAATTGAAAACGCAGATGGCCCAGCGTATGGCGGACAATTCCGGCGAGTACTATTGGCTGGAAGGCATCAATGAACTGGGAACGTGGTATTTTGACGCCATCGACCCGGAACAGGATTTTTATTTTAATGAGGATGGGAAGATGGTCATTCCCTTTGACAAGTATGAGGTAGGCCCCGGCACCACCGGCAGTCCGGAGTTCACTTTGGAGAATCCGGACCTGTACGAACACCTGCTCTACCATCCGTAAAATATTTTTTTAAAACCGGTGAACGGTTTTGGCTCCCTCCGTCGTATTTAAGGTGAAACCACAAAAATACAACGGAGGGATTTTTTATGAAACGAACGATTACGATGTTTTTGGCAGTTCTGATGGTGGCCGGACTGGCTACCACCGCCACGGCCCGGGGCGGCTATGGCCGGGGCCGCAATTATGTGGATGCCGACGGCAATGGCGTCTGCGACAACTACGGTACCGGCTGTGGCCGGGGAGGCTGCCGGGCATAAGGCAAAACGGGGAAAAGAGGCGGTTCCATGGAACGGGAACAGGCCGTGCAGGCGGCGGTGGAGCGGTATGGTTCCACCGTCCGCCGGGTCTGCATGGTGTATTTGAAAAATGAGGCGGATACGGAGGATATTTTCCAGACGGTCTTCCTGCAATACTTCCTCCATGGAGCCGACTTGCCCTCTGGAGAACCGGAGCGGGCGTGGATTCTGCGGGTCACCATCAACGCCTGCAAGGATCTGCTGAAGAGTGCATTCCGGCGGCGGACCGTGCCCCTGGAGGCGGCGCTGGATCAGGCCGCCGTCCAGGACCGGGAGCACCGGGAGGTGCTGGAAGCGGTGCTGTCTCTGCCGCCAAAATACCGGGAGGTGGTGTACCTTCACTACTATGAGGGATACACGGCGGCGGAGATTGGAGCCATTCTCCGCAAACGGGAAAATACCGTGTATACGCTGCTGCGGCGGGCACGGGAGCAGTTGAAACAAAGGCTGGAAGGGGAGGACGGCCATGAATGAACGCATTTTTCAGGCATTCGATGCCGTTCAGGCCGACGAGGCATTGAAGGCCAAAACCGTGACGGCCGTCACAGAGCGGCTGCAAGCCCGGCGGCCCCATCCGGTGCGGCGGTGGGCGGCGGTGGCCGCCTGTGTGATGGTGCTGGCGGGATTTGGGGGATACCGTGTCTACGCCACGCCTACAGCCACGGTGCGTATTGACCTGCCCCAGACGGTGGAACTGGAGGTCAACCGCTTTGGACGGGTGGTGGAGGCCACGGGAACCGATGCCGCCGTGTGCCATCAGAGCTATGAGGCGGCGTTGACCGCCATTTTCGAGGACATGGGCGAGGAGGGCGTCACCGTCGCGGTGGACGGCGATCCGGCCCAGTGCGCCGCCATTTCCGATGCGGTGGAGCGCTGTTCCGGCGGACGGGCCCATTGCTACGGCTGGGGCGGTTCGGACCATGAGAACGGTGAAGCCCAGGGCGGCCACAATGGAAACGGATGGCAGCACCGCCACGGGAAAACCCAGTGACGGCTTGCATCGGAGACAGAATTGTGGTATACTGAAAAAAACAAATCGTGCATACACATATAATCCTGCTGATCTGGCGCGGGAGTCTCTACAAAGCCGCCCAAGGCTTTTCTATGTGTGTCCGGCGGGGCAGAAGTATGCCCGCCGGGCGCACATTTTGTTTTTTCATCTAAAAGGAGGGCTTCACAATGATTCTGCGAGGAACCATCGTAACGACCACAGAGCTGGGAAAACTGACCTGCCTGCCCGGCGGCTGCCTGCGGCTGGATGAACAGGGCGCCGTTTTGGAATGTCTGCCGGAGCTGCCCGGCGGCCAGGAGCCGGTGACGGATTATGGAGACCGGCTGATTCTGCAATCCTTCTCCGATTTGCATCTTCACGGCCCCCAGTTCCCCCAGGTGGGTATGGGCATGGATTTACCCCTGCTGGACTGGCTCAACACCTATACATTCCCGCTGGAGGCACGGTTTGCGGACTTGAAGTACGCCCAATCGGTCTATGAACGGCTGGCGAAAGCGCTGATTGACGGCGGTACCACACGGGTGGCCATGTTTTCCTCCCTCCATACGGACGCCACACTGGTGCTGATGGAGGAGCTGGAACGGGCCGGCGTCACGGGCTATGTGGGCAAGGTCAATATGGACCGCAACGGCGGCGTCAACCTCCAGGAGACCACGGAGGAATCGAAGCGGGAGACGCTGCGGTGGCTGGAGGGCTGCCAGCAGTTCCGTCATATCCAACCCATTCTGACGCCCCGGTTTACACCGTCCTGCACCGATGAGCTGATGGCGTGGCTGGGCGACCTGGCCCAGGAGCGGGGTCTGCCGGTCCAGTCCCATTTGAGCGAAAACGACGCGGAAATTGCCTGGGTCCGGGAGCTGCACCCGGATTGTGCCCAGTATTGGGAGACGTACCACAAGTACGGCCTGTGGGGGCCCCGGACGCTGATGGCCCACTGTGTCCACAGTGACCGCCGGGAGCGGACAGCCATGCGGGACCACGGCGTGACGGTGGTCCACTGTGCCGATTCCAATTTGAACCTGTGCAGCGGTACGGCCCCGGTGCGCCAATTGCTGCAAGAGGGTGTAAACGTGGCTCTGGGCTCGGATATCGCCGGCGGCGCACAGCTGTTTATGCCCCAGGTGATTACAGCTTCCATTCGGGCCTCCAAAGTCCGGGCGATGACCCATGGAGACGCGCCCTTGTCGGCGGCAGAGGGATATTATCTCGGGACCACAGCGGGACAGCTGTTCTTCGGTGCGGCTCCCGGTTTCGGTGTGGGCGAGAAATTACACGCCGTGGTGGTGGATGACAGCCGCTTTGCCATGGACCCGGAGCGGACGCCGGAGGAGCGGCTGGAGCGGGCGCTGTACCAGATGAAGCCGGCGGATATCGTGGCCGTCTGGTCCGACGGCAGAAAGGTCAAATAATCGCAGCAAAAAATAAAAGTTTTACTCGATTTTTGAAAAATCGAGTAAAACTTTTATCTTCCGATACGGTAA
Organism: Candidatus Avoscillospira avistercoris; assembly: GCA_018716875.1. Lineage (GTDB taxonomy): Bacteria > Bacillota > Clostridia > Oscillospirales > Oscillospiraceae > Avoscillospira_A > Avoscillospira_A avistercoris. Next base: position 2,683 of record DVJJ01000148.1, on the reverse strand, counting down.
GACTACACTGATTCAAAGGTGTAGTGGATACCAAAACGCCGCAGCAGCAGATCCGACAACGCCTGTTTGTTATCGGCGCGGACCTCCGTCACCGCGTCGCCGTCCCGCTCCGTTAACGTGTCATCCGTCAGCGCCAGAGAACCGGTTTTGGTCCGCAGGTTGATAATACGGTGCTGTGCAAAGAGGGAATCCGGGTGGCGGGCACAGTAGAAGCTGTAGGGAACGAAATAACTGGCGGGCTGCCGCTGATCGAGGAACTCAAAGACCCGCTCAGTCACATCCTGACTGGTGAGACGGCTGACGGCGTACCAGCCATTGCCCAGGGATTCTCCCCAGAAGACTTCGCCGTTTTTCTCCCGCCGTCCGTCCAGGGGCACGGCAAAGGAAGGCTGCGGACCGCCGTAGCCCACGTCACAGTAATACCGCCGTCCGTCCAGCTGCACCAGGACGCCCCGGTGGAGCATGGGCGGAATGAAGTCCTTTCCCCGGACAATGCGGCAGGTTACCGACCAGGCATCAAAGCCCAGCGTTTGCAGCAGCGCTTCCAGCAGAGCGTTGAGTTCAAAGCAGAAGCCGCCGCGGCCCTGTACAATGATCTTGTCAAACAGAGCCGGAATTTCCAGAGACGGCTCCTGATGCTCCTCAAAGCATTGGAGATTCTCGAAGGGAATCCGGCACTGATGGGCCAACAGGACTTGATCCAGAGTCTCCAGGCTCACCGGCAGGGGAGCCGTCAGACCCAGACGGTCCAGATAGGCGTTGACATCGGGGATGGGGGCGTACAGGGCTTCATACATAATGACAGTTCCTTCTTTCTTTTAATCCGATTCCGCAGCTATTTCCAAAGTGGCTTCATACAGGGCATTTTTGGCCAACCCCAGGGCCTTGGCCGCCTGTTTGACGGCGTCTTTATGACGCATGCCCTCAGACATAAGCTGGCGGACCCGCTCCACACCCATATCCACAGTGATTTCCGGTTCGGCGGGGACCTTCGCGCCTTCCAATACCAGAACGTACTCCCCACGCGGCGGCTGGCTCTCATAATAGGCAATGGCTTCGCCCAAGGTCATGCGGAGAATTTCCTCATGAAGCTTGGACAGCTCCCGGCACAGGGAAATACGCCGGTCGGCGCCGAAGCACTCCGCCAAATCCGCCAGCGTTTGGCACAGCTTATGGGGCGCTTCATAGAACACCATAGTCCGCGTCTCGCCCCGCAGCTGCTCCAGATGGCTGCGGCGGCTTTTTTTGTTGGTGGAGAGGAAGCCTTCAAAGGTAAACCGCCCTGTGGGCAGACCCGAGACGGCCAGAGCCGTGATGACGGCGCAGGGGCCGGGGATGGCACAGACGGTGATCCCCGCCTGGGCGCAGAGGGCCACCAAATCCTCGCCGGGGTCGGAGATGGCGGGGGTACCGGCGTCGGTGACCAGGGCGCAGGTCTCACCGGCCAGAAGCCGCTGGACAATGCGGGGGCCGCTCTCGGCCCGGTTGTGCTCAAAATAGCTGACCAGGGGTTTCTTCAATCCCAAATGGTTCAGCAGCTTCAAAGATACCCGTGTGTCTTCCGCGGCGATGAAATCGGCCTCGGACAGGGTCTCCCGAATGCGGTCGGACAGGTCTCCCAGGTTGCCGATGGGCGTGGGGACCAGATATAACATACCGGACATGGTACAGTTCTCCTTTGCAGGTCACAGATGGTAAATGGCGGCACAGTCGGCGGTGGGGGAGTCGTCGTCCCGGTACAGCACCAGCTCCGGCTCCCAGCGGAGGCCCGGTTTGCCGCCGGACAGCGCTTCCACCAGTACGACGCTGACGGGAGTGGCCGAACGGTGACGCACCAGCCGCATGCGCTTCGGCTCCAGTCCCGCACCCCGCAGGGCGCAGAACAGATCACAGAGGGCTTCGGGCCGGTACACCAGAGAAAAGCGGCCGCCGGTGGACAGAAGCCAGGCGGCAGCCCGGCACAGGTCCTCCGCCGTACAATGGCCCTGGGAGCGGGCGGCAGCTTTGGCGGCCTCCGGCGCGCTCCGGGACCCGGCGGGGAAGTAGGGGGGATTGGATACCACAGTGGTAAAACCGTTGGCGGGCAGCAGAGTGCGGATGTCCCGCAAATCGCCGTGGAGCACCGTCATGCGCTCCTGCAATCCATTGCGGACAATGTTCCGGGCCGTCAGATCCACGGCGGTTTCCTGTAATTCCACACCGGTTATGGTGCAGTCGTCCCGTTTGCCGCAGAGCAGCAGACCCAGCGTTCCGCCGCCGCAGCCCAAGTCACAGACCCGCTCCCGCCGCCCCAGGCGGACGAAATGGGCCAGGCCCATGGAATCGGTGGTCAGGGGAAAAACGCCGTCGGCGGTTTCCATGGTGATGCCGCCCCACAGAGCTTCCGCCATGACCATCCCTCCTGTGTCAGAATAGATATAGTGTATCATACGGCGGCACAATTGCAAAGGTATAAAATTCCTCCTACAGGGAAAACTGACCATGGAATATGAAGGCAATCCCATGTTTCACAGACCATTGTCCAAGGCGGTGGGATTGCTTGAAGGAAGCAGGTGCAACCTTATGAGAGTAGTCGATCAATTTTGTGTCAATCTGGTGGAAAAGGCTGCCACCATGGAGCCGGTCATTGGCAGGGAACGGGAAATCGAAACGGTCTTGCAGATTCTCTGCCGCAAGCAGAAGA
>DVJJ01000147.1 GCA_018716875.1 Candidatus Avoscillospira avistercoris | reverse complement strand
GAATATACATCCCTATATAGTATATGTACAGAAAGAAATAAATGTGCATATACTCTTTTACGTAATTAAATAATACTGCTAATTTACCACTTTGTCAATAGTATCCTAGACATAAAATACTACTGCTTTTGCAAATTTACACTGCATGCTTTTAAATGGGATAATATAAAATTTGTATATAAAGGAATTTCCCATCCGGCGTACTTGACGGCGGCGGCGGAACATAGTATTCTAAAAAATAAGCGAGTATACAACGCAGTCCATGGGGAAACGGGTGGAAATCCCGTGCAGTGCCGCTACTGTGACGACGCCTTTTGTCGGAGCCAGACCACCGGTGGATTGTCTTTCCTTCCGCGCCGCGAGTCACGGCTGCCGGAGGCTGCCGGTGAAACCGCACGCCCCCGGGCGTGCGGTTTTTTGGCGTGGGTATGGGCATTTTCAGAGAAAAATGGGGAAATTGACCAATGAATATCCAAATGATCGGCATTGACCATACGACGGCCCCCGTGGAGATCCGCGAGAAATTCTCCTTTACCACCAAGGTGCAGGCGGCCCTGATGGAGCAGGCCGCCGCCCTGCCGGGCGTCCTGGGCGTCATTCTGCTGTCCACCTGCAACCGGACCGAGCTGTGGGTCCACTGCCGCCCCGATGTGGAGCCGCCTCTGTGCGACTGCATCTGTCAAATCGCCGGGACGGGAACTGAGCAGTACCGCGACCGGTTCCGCAGCCGCCGGGGCGAAGAGGCCGTGGCCTACCTGTTCGGTATGACCAGCGGTTTGCGCTCCCAGATTTTTGGCGAGGACCAGATTCTCACTCAGGTCAAGGAGGCGCTGGACAAGGCCCGGACGGCCCTCCATACGGACACGGTACTGGAAGTCCTGTTCCGTATGGCCATCACCGCCGCCAAAAAGGTCAAAACCGGCATGCAGACGGCCACCGCCGACACCGGCGCTGTGGGCTACTGTCTGGAAAAGCTCCGGGGCGAGGGCTACGACTTTACGGGCCGCCGCTGTCTCGTCATCGGCAACGGCAAAATGGGCAAGCTGGCCGCCCAGGCCTTGCGGCAGACCGGGGCCCATGTCACCGTCACCGTCCGCCAGTACCGCAGCGGCGTGGTGGAGATTCCCGTGGACTGCGAGCGCATCGACTACGGCCGCCGCATGGAGCTGCTGCCGGACTGCGATATGGTGGTCAGCGCCACCACCAGCCCCAACACCACCATGAAATATGAGGATGTTTCCGCCGCCGTCTGGAAACCGGGCCTGATTTTCCTGGATTTGGCCGTGCCCAGAGACATCGACCCCCGCATTGCGGAGCTGTCCGGCGTCCGCCTGTTTGATATCGATTCTTTCCACGCCCCCCAGTCCGAGGAGCGGACCCGCATGGAGGAGGAGGCCCAGGCGGTGCTGGCCCAGCAGATTCAGGAGTTTCTCACCTGGTACGACTGCCGCGACCGCATCCCCATGACCAACGAACTGGCCGAAAAATGCGCCGTGGACTTTCTTGTTCGCGTGGAACCGGCCATCCGCCAGACCCATTTGGACAGCGAAGCGGCTTCGGCGCTGCGGGTCCAGCTGGAGGATGCGGCCAAAAAGCACTTCCGCCGTCTGTTGTTTGCTGTCCGGGACGAGGCCGGGGCCGCCGCCTTCCGCCAATGTCTCGACGCCGTGGAGAAATTCTATGACCAGGCGTAAATTCCCCCTATACATCGATTTGGACGGCAAGCCCGTGGTATTGGTGGGCGGCGGAACCATCGCCGCCCGGCGGGCCAAAACCCTGTCCCAGTTCGGCGTGGATTTGACGGTGATTGCGTCGACCATTGATGATTCCATCCGGGCTTTGCCCGGCGTGACCTGTCTGGAACAGCCCTGGGACCCGTCGTTGTTGGGGCAGGCCGTCTTTGTGCTGACGGCCACGGACTGCGAAGCCGTCAACGCTTCGGTGGTGGAGACGTGCCGGAGCCGGGGCATTCCCGTCAACGACGCCTCCAACCAGACCCGCTGTGACTTTCAATTTCCCGCCGTGGCCATCCGCGGCGACGTGGTCGTCGGCGTCAACGCCGGCGGCACAGACCACTCCCTGGTACGCCGCGTGGCCGCGGCCATCCGGACGCTATTGGAGGGCGAACTATGAAACAACTGCGCATTGGCAGCCGGGAGAGCCGGCTGGCCGTCATTCAATCGGAACAGGTGGCCGACTATCTGCGGTCCCAGGGCGTGGACGCACCCCTGGTGACCATGAAGACCACCGGCGACATTATTTTGGACCGGACATTGGACAAAATCGGCGGCAAGGGATTGTTTGTCAAGGAGCTGGACAAAGCATTGCTGGATGGCCGCAGCGACCTTTCAGTCCACTCCACCAAGGATTTGCCCATGGAGATTCCGCCGGAGCTGCCCATCGTTGGCTTTTCCAAGCGGGAGGACCCGAGAGACGTGCTGGTGCTGCCGGAGGGCTGCACCGAATGGGATAAACGGAAACCTGTGGGCTGCGCCAGCCGTCGCCGGATGCTCCAGTTACAGGACCTCTATCCAGAGGTGACCTTTGAGCCCGTTCGGGGCAATGTTCTGACCCGGCTCAACAAGCTGGACGCTGGGCAGTACGGCGCACTGATTCTGGCCGCCGCCGGTCTCAAGCGGCTGGGTCTGGAGCACCGTATCAGCCGGTATTTTTCCACTGAGGAGATGATTCCCGCCGCCGGACAGGGCATCCTGTGTATACAAGGCCGGGCAGGGGAGGACTATTCGGCTTTGGCCGGATTCCTGGACGACGGGGCCACGGCCTGCGTCACCGCCGAGCGGGCCTTTGTGACCACGCTGGACGGCGGCTGTTCCAGCCCCATTGCGGCCTTTGCCCATCTGGATGGGGAGACGCTCCATCTGCGGGGCCTTTATTATAGCGAAGCCCACGAAACCCACACCGTGGGGAGCATTTCCGGCCCCGCCGCCGACGCGGCAAAGCTGGGCGAAACATTGGCCCTGCAACTGAAAGAACAACTGGACGGAGGAACCCAATGAGCGGAAAAGTATTTTTGATTGGCGCGGGCCCGTCGGACGCGGGCCTTTTGACCTGCAAAGCCAAGGAAATTCTGCAAAGTGCCGATGTGGTGGTGTATGACGCCCTGGTGGGCGAGGCCATTCTGGCCATGGTGCCGCCGGAGGCCGAATGCATCAACGTGGGCAAGCGGGCCAGAAACCACACCCGCAGCCAATGGCAGATTAATGAGATTCTGCTGGAAGAGGCCCAAAAGGGGAAACGCGTGGTCCGGCTCAAGGGCGGTGACCCGTTCCTGTTTGGCCGGGGCGGCGAGGAACTGGAGCTGCTGGCCCAAAACAACATCCCCTTTGAAATTGTGCCGGGCATCACGTCGGCCATTGCCGTGCCCGCCTACAACGGCATCCCCGTGACCCACCGGGACTTCTGCTCGTCCCTCCACATCATCACCGCCCACAAAAAGGCCGATGAACCCTTGGATATCGATTTTGACGCGCTGGTGCGGACCAAGGGGACCCTGGTCTTCCTGATGGGCGTCACGGCGCTGCCCGCCATCTGTCAGGGATTGCTGGACGCCGGTATGGAGCCGGATATGCCCGCCGCCGTCCTGCACCGGGGCACCTCGGCCCGGCAAAAGCGGGTCGTTGCCACCGTGGCGACGCTGCCGGAAGCGGCGGCACAGATGGAGGCTCCGTCGATTATCGTCGTGGGCAAGGTCTGCGCTCTGTCCCAGGAGTTTGCCTGGGCCGAGCAGCGGCCCCTGTTCGGCAACCGCTATCTGGTGACCCGGCCCCGGGAGCGGGCGGGGGTCCTGGCGTCACGGCTGCGGGACCTGGGCGGCGAGGTGGTGGAGTTCCCCACCATTGAGCTGCACGCCATGGACGGCGTCTCCCTGGACGGTCTCGATGACAGCACATGGCTGGTGCTGACCAGTCCCTCCGGCGTCAAGATTTTCTTTGACCTGCTGAAACAGCAGCATAAGGACGTCCGCAGTCTGGCCCATCTGAACGTGGCGGCCCTGGGCAGCGCCACGGCCAAGGAGCTGGAGCAGCACGGCATTCTGGCCGATTTGACGCCCGCCACCTATGACGCCCGGAATCTGGGCGTGGCCCTGGCGGCCAAACTGCAACCTGGCGACAAGGTGTTTATTGCCCGTGCCAAACAGGGGAGTCCCGAGCTGACGGAGCAGCTCAACAGCGTCCCCTGGGCCGATGTGCTGGATGTGGCCACCTATGAGACAGTGCTGACCCGTCCGGCCATTCTGGAGCCGTTGGAGCTGCTGGATGGCCGCACCTGGGCCGTGTTCACCAGCGCCTCTACCGTGCGGGGCTTTGCCGCCGCCGCCGGTACCGAGGACCTTTCCCAAGTCAACGCCCTGTGCATCGGCAAGCAGACCGAGGCCCAAGCAAAACAATACGGCATGACCACCAAGACCGCCGCCGCCGCCACCATGGACGCCCTGGTAGAGCTGGCCCTGGCCTGTGCCAAGGAGGAACATTAAAATGGAACTGATTCATCGTCCCCGCCGTCTGCGTAACGGCGAGATTCTGCGGAAGATGGTGCGGGAAACCCGCATGGACAAATCCTCCCTGATTTACCCCACCTTTGTGGTGGAGGGGGAGAATCGCAAGGAGGAAATCCCCTCCATGGCGGGCCAGTACCGCTACAGCATCGACCAGATGCTTTTTAAGGCGGAGGAAATGCTGGAAGCCGGCGTCAATAAGTTTATGCTCTTCGGCATCCCCGACCATAAGGACGATTGCGGCAGCGAAGCCTATGCCGAGCACGGCATTGTCCAGGAGGCCATGCGGGCCCTGAAAGCCCGGTTCCCGGAGCTGTACCTGATTGGTGATGTGTGCATGTGCGAGTACACTTCCCACGGCCACTGCGGCATTCTCCACGGCCATGACGTGGACAACGACGAAACGCTAACGTACATCGCCAAGATTGCCCTGTCCCAGGTGGAAGCGGGCGCGGATATGGTGGCCCCGTCCGATATGATGGACGGCCGCATTGCCGCCATCCGGGCGCTGCTGGACCAGAACGGCCACACCAACACCCCCATCATGTCCTATGCCGTCAAATATGCGTCCTCGTTCTATGGACCGTTCCGGGACGCCGCCGAGTCCGCCCCCAGCTTTGGCGACCGCAAGGCGTACCAGATGGATTGGCACAACCGGAGAGAGGGCCTCAAGGAAGCGCTGTCCGACGTGGAGGAAGGTGTGGATATCCTGATGGTAAAGCCCGCCATGGCCTACGGCGATATCATTTCCGATGTCAAGGCCGCCACCAATGTACCCTTGGGCGCTTACAGCGTCAGCGGCGAATACTCCATGGTAAAGACCTGCGGCAGCCTGGGCTATGTGGACGAAACGGCCATCATGTGCGAAATCGCAACGGCTGCCTACCGGGCCGGTGCGGACATCTATCTGACCTATTTTGCAAAAGAACTGGCCAAGGCCATGGATGAAGGGAGAATTGGGTAATGGGCAAATCGGAAACCCTGTTTGAACGGGCAAAGGCCGTCATCCCCGGCGGCGTCAACAGCCCCGTCCGGGCCTTTGGCTCCATCGGTATGTGTCCCCGGTTTATCGCCTCGGCCAAGGGCAGCACCATGACCGATGCCGACGGCAAGACGTACATTGACTATGTTGGCTCCTGGGGTCCCATGATTCTGGGCCATGCCCATCCGGCCATCGAGGAGGCCGTGGTGGAAGCCGCCCGGCAGGGCTTGAGCTTCGGCGCGGCTACGGAGCGGGAAGTGGAGATGGCGGAGCTAATCTGCCAGCTGGTGCCGTCCATCGAGATGGTCCGCATGGTCAATTCCGGCACCGAAGCCGTTATGAGCGCCATCCGTGTGGCCCGCGGCTTTACCGGCCGGGATAAGATTATTAAGTTTAACGGCTGCTACCACGGCCACAGCGACGGTCTGTTGGTCCAGGCCGGTTCCGGCGTTATGACGGCGGGCATCCCTGACAGCGGCGGCGTTCCCAACGGCTGCACCAGAGACACCCTGACGGCCACCTATAACGATTTGGACAGCGTCAAGGCGCTGTTTGCAGCCAACCAAAACGAAATTGCCGCCATTATCGTGGAGCCGGTGGCCGCCAATATGGGCGTGGTGCTGCCCCAGCCGGGATTCTTGCAGGGCTTGCGGGACATCTGCGACGCGCACGGCAGCTTGTTGATTTTCGACGAGGTCATTACTGGGTTCCGGCTGAAAATCGACGGCGCCCAGGGATTCTTCGGCGTCCGTCCCGATTTGACCACCTTCGGTAAAATCATCGGCGGCGGTATGCCTGTGGGCGCCTATGGCGGACGGAAAGACGTGATGGAAGTGGTGTCGCCCCTGGGTGCGGTCTATCAGGCCGGTACCCTCAGCGGCAACCCGGTGGCTATGGCGGCGGGTCTGGCCCAGCTGAAGCTGCTGCGGGACAATCCCCAGTGGTACGAGGAGCTGAACCGGACCGGCGATTGGTTCTATGGACAGATGGAGCAGGTCCTCCGGGAAGCCGGCAAGGGCTACCAGGTGAACCATGTGGGCTCCCTGTGCAGCGTGTTCTTCACCGATACGCCGGTGACCGATTACGCGTCGGCCAAGACGGCGGATACGGCGGCCTTTGCGGCCTGTGCCCGGAACTATTTCGAGCATGGCATCTACGTGGCCCCGTCCCAGTTTGAAGCCATGTTCCTGTCCATGGCCCATACGAAGGAGCAGCTGGAGCAGACGTTGGACGTCCTGAAAACATACCTTCACACCAAAAACTAAAAGTTTTACTCAATTTTTTTCAAAAAATTGCGGTTTCCAAAGGCAGAGCCTTTGGTCGCTGGCCGCAGCCAGCGAAACACCCGCCCGCCGCAGCGGGCGAAACCCCCATGAAACCCAAGAAAGGCCCGCGGCAGAAGGAATGTGTTCTGCAACGGGCCTTTCTCTATACAACAACACAGTCCATGGCACGATGGACCGGGAGGGAAGAGACAAGTTCTAAAATGAACGGCAAAATAATCTATTTGAGCAGGGCGATGTTCTGCGTCCTGTTGATTGCAATGGGACTGTATGGGGTCTTAACCTATTTTCCAAAGGACAACCTGCGGGAAACGCCCGTTTCCGTCC
>DVJJ01000146.1 GCA_018716875.1 Candidatus Avoscillospira avistercoris | reverse complement strand
TGGAGCGGGTGATGGGAATCGAACCCACGTAGTCAGCTTGGAAGGCTGAAGTTCTACCATTGAACTACACCCGCAATCATGGTGCCCAGGGCCGGAATCGAACCGGCACGGATTTTGAGGTCCGCAGGATTTTAAGTCCTGTGCGTCTACCAGTTTCGCCACCTGGGCAATTTAATTGAAATGGTGACCCGCAGGCGATTCGAACTCCGGACCCATTGCTTAAAAGGCAATTGCTCTGCCAACTGAGCTAGCGGGTCGTTTGGCTGGGATGGCAGGATTCGAACCTACGAATGCCAGAGTCAAAGTCTGGTGCCTTACCGCTTGGCGACATCCCAATATACGGAACATTGCAAATCCTTCGGTATTGGGCTGCCTACGGAAATTGTAAATGGGGTGGGTGAAGGGATTCGAACCCTCGACCTCCAGAGCCACAATCTGGCGCGCTAACCAACTGCGCCACACCCACCATATGAAATTTCCACAGGCTGCCGGAGCGCCGTCCTTGAATATGGCACGCCAGGAGGGACTCGAACCCCCGACCTACTGCTTAGAAGGCAGTTGCTCTATCCAGCTGAGCTACTGGCGTATGCTGCACTGCCGTGTGACAAGCGGCACCGCCTCTCGCACAGGCTATTCCGCAGGAGACCGCAGTCCACCTGGAAAGCAAACAGACAGGCTGCTTGCTTTGCAGATGGAGCGGGTGATGGGAATCGAACCCACGCGACCAGCTTGGAAGGCTGGGATTCTGCCATTGAACTACACCCGCATCGGACAGTTCCGACAGAAAAACCGCAAGCGGCCTTGTCAGCCACAACATCATAGCATATTTTGCACACGGTGTCAACAATTTATTTGCCCGTTTTGAAAATTTTCTTTACCGCCGCCGCAGGATTCTGATAATCACCACCACGTCGGCCACCAGGAACACCGCCGCGCCCCCCAAGGCCAGCCACCAGGGCGAAAACGGCAGCCCTCCGCTCCCCTCTTTTTTCGGCTCTGGCTGTTCCGGCGTTTCCGCTTCCTCTGTGGGCGCCTCCTCTGTGGTCGGTTCCTCCGGCTGGACGGTTTCCGGTTCCGCATTGTCCGTGGTTTCCGGCGTCTCCGTCGGTTCCGTTGTCTCCGGCTGCTCCGTTACAGTGGACGGTTCCTCCGGTTCCGGCACGTCCTGAGAGACGGTATACTCCGTCAACACCTCCGCCGCCCGGCCCAGGACCTCCGCCCCACCGGGGGCGTCGCTGGTGTACACCGCCAGCAGGAAGGGCTGGGGCGTATAGATGATGCCCGTGTCATTGATGGCCGTCACGCCGTCGTCCACATAGTACCCGTACTTGTGGGCAATCTCATAGTCGGTGACGTACAGTTTGAAATACTCTCCAGGCTGGGCCTGCTTCATATAGTCAATCATTTCGTCAAACTTGTCGCCGCCCTCGTAGAGGTGCTTCAACGTGTCCAGCATCATGGACGTGCAGTAATAGTTGTCGGCGTAGTAGATGGAATCAATTTCCTCGTCCGGTATGGTAAAATACTGCTTCATGGTATTTTTATAGGTGCGGAAATTACCCAGGTTGTACAGCATGTCGATGGAAACGTCATTATTGGACCACACCAGGCTTTGATAGTGGGCATCAGCCAGAGTGGTGGCGCCAATCATAGTGGCAGAGGAGATTTCTCCGGCGGCCTCCATTTCATAGTAGTACATATTCAACGGCAGCTTATAGGTGCTGGCCGCAATCATAAACTTGGTGTCGTTGTAACGGTACTCCTCACCGGTAACGGTATTATGGTAACAGAGAGAAAAATTTCCCTCGTTCAGGCCATACTCCGCCCGGAAGTCTTCCATCAGGGCCGTCAAGTCCTCGGAGGCCGGCTGCGTCTCTACAGCGGCAGCCGGTACGGTCCACAGGGTCAGACCCAGCAGCAGCGCCGCCAGACGGCGCACAGGATGTTTCATGGAGATTCCCCCTTTTTCTCTCTTGCTATGGTAGAGAAAAAATATGAACAAACTATGAACGAATAGACAAATCCGTCGAAACACGGTATACTGGAGAAAACTACAAGATAAGAATTGAGGCAACACCATGACAGATTTTTCCCACATTCTCCTGGTCAGCGACTACGACCGCACCATGACGGCCTTTGACGGAACGGTTCCCCAGGTCAATCTGGACGCCATCGCGGAATTTACAGAGCGGGGCGGCGTGTTCACCATTGCCACCGGCCGGTCCCGGCCCATGTTCCGCAAGCCCGTGGAGCAGCTGCCCATTTCCGTGCCGGTGATTCTGGCCAATGGCGGTGCCCTTTGGGAGCCGGACACGGACCGGGTGACGGTATTCCATCAGCTCAGTGAGGAGGCCATGGCAGCCGTCCGGGACATCACCACCCGGTTTCCCCAACTGCGGCTGGAGCTCCAGGGGTTGGACTACCACCGCTGCATGGGCTATGACGCCATCCGGGATGCCTATCTGGCCCGGTACGGTCTGGAGCCCAACTACGGCGGCTGGGATGATTTGCAGGATATCATGTCGGTGGCCTGTCTCTACGCCCCGTTTCAGAAGGCTGAGCATGCCCGTCCAGGCGAGACCTCCCCGGAGGAGGAAGCGCCCTTTGAGGCCATCGAAGCCATCGTGGCAGAGCGGTACAGCCATTTGCTGGACACCGTGCGCTCCATGCCCCGGATGATTGAGCTGCTGCCCAAGGGCTGCGGCAAGGGCAATGCCGCCCGGCAGTTGGCCCAACAGCTGGGCCGGTCGACGCTGCTGTGCGTTGGCGACGCCCCCAACGACCTGGATATGCTGGACAAGGCCGATGAGGCGTTCTATCCCACATCGGCGGAGTCGTCCCTTTTCCATCGGGGATATACGCCCCTGCCCGTCAGCTGTCAGGAGGGCACCATTGCCGCCCTGGTGGAGCTGCTGAAGCAACGGTAATCAGTCATAATAGCAAGACGCGCCCCAAAATACCGGGGCGCGTCTGTTTTTAGCTGCCGCTCTTCATAAGGCCGGCCGCCTGGAGGTTGGCCAGCAGGGAGTTGAACTTGTTAACGATATCGTTGGTACCGGTGGCATTGGCCACAAACGCCGCCGCCGTGGCCGACGGACCGGTGGGGCCGGTGGGGCCTGTTGCACCCGTAGCACCGCTGGGGCCGGTGGGACCCGTTGCGCCGGTCGCACCGCTGGGGCCAGTGGGACCCGTTGCGCCCGTGGCACCGCTGGGGCCGGTGGGACCCGTTGCACCCGTAGGGCCACTGGGACCGGTGGGACCCGTCGCGCCCGTGGCACCGCTGGGCCCGGTGGGGCCCGTTGCGCCGGTTGCACCGCTGGGACCAGTGGGACCCGTTACGCCAGTCGCGCCGGTGGGACCGCTGGGACCAGCAGGGCCCGTTGCACCCGTAGCGCCGCTGGGACCCGTGGGACCGGTCTCGCCGGTGGCTCCCGTTGCGCCCGTGGGGCCCACGGGACCGATGAAGCCCGTTGCGCCGGTGGCTCCCGTGGGGCCGGTGGGACCGGTGGGGCCAGTGGCTCCGGTGGGTCCGGCCGGCGGGCAGGGGGGCGGACAGGGCGGCGGGCAGCAGCAGGACGGCTGACAACAGCCGTCACCGCCCTGGACATGGCGGCGAGTCTCTGGCGTAAAGCTCAGTTCCTCACCGCGGCAGTCCTGGGGCGGCATATGAAAAAATTGCGACATGTTTTGTTTCCCCTTTCGCGCGGCCGGATGATTCCTGGGCCGCACTCCATCCTATGCCGCCGCCGCGCCGGTGGTGCGCCGCTCAATTCTTACAGTGCTGCTCCAAAATGGTCTGGAGGGCGCTGAGACTGCTGCTGTGGGACCGGGCAATGACCGTATTGCATCGCCGGGCCTCACACATGGCGCAGTTGACCATCTTATGGGAGACGGTATTGGTAAACAGAATCATTAAATCCGGACTGCCGATTTTTCGGCGCAGCTCACTTTTCAGATGCAGAAAAATCTTCGCCTTACATCCATAGGCCTTGCAGGTGTCCTGATACAGCCGCTCCATGCGGTCGTTGCCGCCGATGATGACCACGCTCATTATTCGCGCCTCCTTGATTTTATGGTTAGGTTCAAC
>DVJJ01000145.1 GCA_018716875.1 Candidatus Avoscillospira avistercoris | reverse complement strand
AACTCATACAACATATCTGCCCGGAATTTCAGCTTTTGATAAACTTGGTCAATATCGGATCTGTGACTCATACATTCCTCCGCTTATAACGTTCCATTTTGGATAGTTTACCACAATTACAGAAACATTTCAACAAAAGACATGGTTATCCTGTTATGTTCGGTGCAAATTGTTCAGATAGAAAACCATAACATCCATTTTACTTCAACTTTTGTGCAATATGGTTGATTTTTAGAACAAAAATTGTGCAACAAAATGAAACTTCATGAAATATACCCCGGTATTTTAGCGTATATACTGAATGTAATTGACGAATGGTGTTGTATCGTCTATAATATAGTTTATAAGCTAAACTATATTTGTGTTTGGCACTGTGCTAAAGGAAGGTGATACGACAAATGGATTTTGAGAAATTTTGTCAGGAAAACTGCGTAGAGCGCAAGGGTACCGGTACGCTGAAATGGGACTCCCTGGAGGAGGTATTCGGCGATGCCGATCTGCTGCCGCTGTGGGTGGCGGATATGGAGATTCAGTCTCCTCCGGCAGCCCGGCAGGCCATCCAGGCCCGTGTGGAGCACGGAACCTTTGGCTATGCCAAGGTGACCGACGACTACTACGATGCGTTTTTCTCCTGGCAGAAGAACCATCATGGCGTTACCCTGGCGAAGGAGAACCTCCGGTTTGCCACCGGCGTTGTGGGCTCCCTGTATGCCGCCGTTCGGGCTTACACTCAGCCCAACGATGGGGTCATCATCTGCCCCCCCGTCTACTACCCCTTCTATGACGCCATTCTGAACACGGGCCGGACGCTGGTCACCTGTGAACTGGATAACCACGACGGCCGCTTCACCCTGGACCTGGAGAAGTTCGAAAAGACCATTGCGGAGAGCAAGGCCAAGATGTTCCTGCTGTGCTCGCCCCACAATCCCGTCTGCCGCGTCTGGACCGAGGAGGAACTGGAGGGCATGTTCGCTGTCTGCCGCAAGCACGGCGTGCTGGTGGTGGCCGATGAGATTCACCAGGACTTCACCTATGACAAGGACCATGCTTTCTTCTCCACGGCACTTCTGGGAGACGGCCAGTATAAGGATATGCTGATCCTGCTGAACTCCGGCTCCAAGACCTTCAATCTGGCCGGTCTCATCCATTCCCATGTGATTATCTTCGATGAGAAGCTCATGGAGACGTATGACGCCTACATCAAGAGCATCGGTTCTCCGGAGGTCAACCTCATGGGTGTGATAGCCATGGGCGCTGCCTTCCGCGACGGCGCGGCGTGGTTCGACCAGGTCAAGGCCCTGATCTGCCACAACTACGACTATATGAAGCAGGCCTTTGCCAAGGACGCCCCCAAGATCGTGCTGACGCCCCTGGAGGGTACCTACCTGTCCTGGCTGGACCTGCGGGGCTACATGGACGGCAAGGACGTGGCCGAATTCATCCAGAAGAAGTGCCGTCTGGCCTGTGATGTGGGCGAGTGGTTCAGCTTTACGGGCCACGGCTATGTCCGCATCAACCTGGCCACCGATACGAAGTACATCAAGATGGCTGTGGAGCGCATCCTTGCCAATCTGAAAGAGCTGTCATAAAGGAGACGATTATGGGAAAACGTGTTCTAGTAGTGGGCGGCGTGGCCGGAGGCGCATCGGCAGCCGCCAGAATCAGACGACTGGATGCAACGGCATCCATCCTTGTATTTGAACGCGGCGAGCATGTGTCCTTTTCCAACTGCTCCCTGCCGTACTATCTGAGCAGAACGGTGCAGACGGCGGAGGATCTGGTCATGATGACGCCGGAGAGCTTCCGGGCCTCCTATGATATCGAGGTTCGGGTACGCAATGAGGTGATTGCCATTGACCGGGAGGGCAAGAAGGTCACCGTCCGGGACCTGGCATCCGGCCGCGAGTATGAGGAATCTTACGACGAGCTGATCCTGGCCCCCGGCGCCAGCCCCATCTGCCCCCGCTCTCTGGAGGGCGCACAGCTGCCCCATGTCTTCACCGTCCGCAATGTGGCCGATATTGTGAAGCTGGACCAGTACGTCCGCAGCAACGACGCCCGGAATGTGGTGGTGGTCGGCGGCGGCTTCATCGGTCTGGAGGTGGCGGAAAACCTGCGGGAGGCCGGCAAGACGGTTTCCGTCGTGGAGGCTGCCCCCCAGATCATGACCCCCTTTGACTTTGACATGGTGCAGATTCTGCAAAAGGAACTGTACGATCACGAAGTGTCCCTGTATGTGGGCGACGCGGTGCAGGCCATCACCGAAACCCAGGTGGTTCTGGCCTCCGGCAAGGCTCTGGAAGCCGACGCGGTGGTCCTGGCCATTGGCGTAGCACCGGAGACGGGCCTGGCCAAGGCCGCGGGTCTGGCATTGGGCGAGACCGGCGCCATTCGGGTCTCCCCGGAGTATCGCACCAGCGACCCCCACATCTATGCCGTGGGCGACGCCATCGAGGTCCACAACCGGCTGACCCACAAGGCCAGCAAGCTGCCCCTGGCCGGTCCGGCCATTCGGCAGGCCAGAACGGCCGCCGACGCCATCTACGGCATCCCCGGCACCAACCGCGGCGTTCTGGGGTCCTGTGCCGTCCGTGTCTTCGGCATGAACGCAGCCGCCACGGGCCTCAATGAGCGAACCGCCAAGGCCAACGGCATTCCCTGCGACGCCGTCTACACCATGGCCATGGATAAGGTCAGCCTCATGCCGGGCTGTGCCCCCATGCACTTCAAGCTGATCTTTGAAACCCCCACCGGCAGAGTGCTGGGCGCCCAGGCCATCGGCCGGGGCAATGTGGACAAGCGCATTGACGTCATCGCCACCCTGATCGCCATGAACGGTACCCTGGAGGATTTGAAGGAGCTGGAGCTCTGTTATTCGCCCGTGTTCGGTACGGCCAGAGATGTGGTGAATGTGGCCGCCCTGGTGGCCCGCAACGTGCTCCACGGCGTGGTCCGGCAGGTTCCCGTCACAGAGGTTCGTTCCCTGGTGGAGAACAAGGCCTGCATCATCGATGTGCGAACTGAGGGCGAATTTGCCGCCGGTCATATCGTCGGCGCGGTCAACATTCCCCTGGGCCAGCTGCGCCAGAGACTGGACGAAATCCCCCGGGACCGTCCCGTTTACCTCCACTGCCGTACCAGCCAGAGAAGCTACAACGCCATCATGGCGCTACAGGGCTTGGGATTCGACAATGTCATCAATATCTCCGGCTCCTTTCTGGGTCTGAGCTACTATGAGTACTTTGGCGATGTGACCACCGGACGGGAAAAAATCGTTACGGAGTATAACTTCAACTAAGCCCGTCCGGCTCTGCGGCACAGAATCCAAACCGGTGAATGCACCGAAGATAGAGAAGGGAGTAATACGATGCAAAGCGCATTTTTTCAAGATTTTCTAAGCATCAGCGACGGAAGAACCGTATTGTTTTTGGTGGTGCTGGCGGCACTGTTCTATGTGATTCATATTCTGTACCATAAGAAGCACATGGACTTTGCCGTGGTTGTGATGATTGGTACCGGCCTGGGCCTGGTGCTGGGTCTGGCCATTCAGCTGGTGGCCGGTTTCCCCGACGCCCCCATGGAGGTCCGGTTTGTCTCCGAAGTCACAACCTGGTTTGCCATGGTGGGCAGCGGTTACATCAACCTCATTAAGATGATCGTTGTACCCCTGGTTATGGTCTCCATCCTGCAGGTTATCATCAATATGCAGCAGGGCAAGACCATGAGCAAGCTGGTGAAAACCACCATTGCCGTGACCATGAGCATGGTGGCCGTGGCCGCCGTTGTAGGCGTTGCGGTCGGTATGATCATGGGTGTCGGCGAAGGCAGCACCTCCGTGGCCGGCGACGCAACGGCCAAGGAGATCACCCCTGTTGCCACCACCATCAAGAACCTGATTCCCGGCAACATTGTGGAAGCCATGGTCAACAGCAACATCATCGGCCTGGTGATTTTCTCTGCCTTCCTGGGCCTGGCCATCTGGTGGATCAATCACGAAGACCCCGCAGATGCAAAACCCCTGTACGACCTCATCAACAAGTCCCATAAGGCCATGATCAATATGGCTCTGCTGATTCTCGACTACATGCCTTGGGCGGTTATGGCTCTGCTGGCGAACACCATTGCCCAGAGAGGTCTGTCCTCCATTCTGGAGGTGGGCAAGTTCATCATTGCCCTGTACATTGCCGCCGCCGTGCAGTTTGTGGTGCAGCTGGTGCTGCTGGCCGTCCATGGCCTCAACCCCGCCATCTACATGAAGAAATCCTTTGCCACCATGCTGATGGCCTTCACCTCCCGGTCCAGCGTGGGCTGCCTGCCTCTGACCATTGAGACCCTGACCAAGAAACTGGGCGTCAACCAGGGTACTGCCAGCTTCGTGGCCGGCTTCGGTACCACTGCCGGTATGCAGGGCTGCGCCGGTATCTTCCCTGCCCTGCTGATCGTATATGTCTGCAACGTCACCGGCACCCCCCTGGACATCACCATGATCGTTATGACCATCTTTGTTGTGGCCATCGGCTCCCTGGGCATCGCCGGTATTCCCGGCACCGCCACCATGGCTGCTTCCGTGGGCCTGTCCGGCGTAGGCATGGGCGCACAGTTTGCCATGGTTAGCCCCATTTTGGCCATTGACCCCATCATCGATATGCCCCGTACCATGCTGAATGTCACCGGTTCTCTGACCAATGCCATTGTGGTGGACAAGCATATGGGCAGCCTCGACGAAAAGGCCTATAACGACAAGGCCACCGTTCACACCACCTAAGGGTCTGCGGTACGATACCCACCGCAATCCCAGAGCAACATACCGGGTAGAGCCGTGCAGAACGGCTCTACCCACCGAAGACGGGATTTCCCTTCTTCGGATGTCTCTGTGCAGAACTATACAACACCCCACCGGGCGAACAGTACGAAGACTGTCCGGCCGATGGGGTGTTATTTGCTATGCCCCCAGCTGGGGGCATTTTTATTTGCCGCTGGTACCTGACGGTCCAGTTCATGGCTTCCACCGCATAGTCGGCGCTCTGCTCAACGCAGGCCGGCCTTGCAATGCACTATATTTGACGCCGTTACAACTGCAACGCGGCTTCCAATGCACTGTGGGTGGCGGTGACAGCATTGCTGGGGGCTTTGGCAGCCTCACCGATCACCACGACCTGCGGAGCCACCTTCTCGGCGATCTCCTTCATCACCGCATTGCTGCGGGAGCCCATAGCCAGCACCACGGTGTCGTAGCCACGCATGGAGCCGGTGGAACCGTCGGCCAGCACGTAGTCCACACCGTCGGTGTAGAATTGGCTGACCTTATTCTCCACTGCTTATTGCTGAGCGATTAGGACACGAAAATATTGAAACAACATTGCAGACCTATTCCCATTTATATCCCAATAAGCAGGGCGAACTAACCACAAAACTGGAAACTATGCAAAAGCGCTACGATTTTGCTACGCGAAAAATAGTGTAGCAAAATAAAATAACTTTCTCAAGCATAAAAAAGCGTTTTATTCCAGTTTCTTATAAAATATAAAACTTATTTTAGTATTTATGCGCTGTTGCGGTTATTCCCACTCGCCGAGTTAAATCCATTTCTAAACTTTTTTGTATAGAGGATTTAATTCGTCGTGGTTTTATTTGA
>DVJJ01000144.1 GCA_018716875.1 Candidatus Avoscillospira avistercoris | reverse complement strand
CAGGAAGTACCAGCTGGAGCCGGCCCACTGGGGCATGGTATCCGTCTCCCGCTTGGCCGGGCCGCCGCAGCAGGGGCAGGTGGTATTGACCCAATCGGTCATCTTGGACAGAGGCGATTCACCGTCATCGGTGGGCTCATAGCTCTCTACGTCGGGCAGCAGCAGGGGCAGCTGCTCCTCGCTCAAGGGCTGCCAGCCGCACTTCTCACAATAGACCATGGGAATGGGTTCGCCCCAATACCGCTGACGGGAGAACACCCAGTCACGGAGCTTATAGTTGACCTTGGCCTCGCCAATGCCCTTCTCCTCCAGCCACTTGGTGATAACAGGAATGGCATCCTTGACGGTCAGGCCGTTAAGGAACTCGGAATTGACCAGAATACCGGTCTCGTCCTTGGCAGTAAACGCTGCCTTCTGGACATCCTCACCACCAGAGACCACCTCGATGATCTCACAGCCGAACTTCTTGGCAAACTCCCAGTCACGGTCATCATGGGCAGGCACAGCCATAATGGCGCCAGTGCCGTAGGTGGCCAGGACATAGTCAGAAATGAAGATGGGAATCTCCTTGCCGTTAACAGGGTTGATGCCCTTGACGCCGTCCAGGCAGACGCCGGTTTTCTCCTTGTTCAGCTCCGTCCGCTCCAGGTCAGACTTGGAAGCAGCGGCAGCCTGATACGCCTTCACATCATCGGCGTTGTGCAGCTTGCCGCTCTCCAGCCAGCGCTTTACCAGCTCATGCTCAGGAGAGAGCACCATATAGGTAGCGCCGAACAGGGTATCCGGCCGGGTGGTGAACACCACAATCTCATCACCGGTGGTGGCCTTGAAGGTCACCTCGGCGCCGGTGGAACGGCCAATCCAGTTCTTCTGCTGGGTCTTGACCCGCTCAATAAAGTCCAGATCGTCCAGATCGTCAATGAGACGCTGGGCGTACTTGGTGATACGGAGCATCCACTGGCTCTGCTCCTTGCGAATGACGGGAGAACCGCAGCGCTCACAAACACCGTCCACCACTTCCTCATTGGCCAGGACGCACTTACAGGAAGTACACCAGTTGACGGGCATGGTAGTCTTGTAGGCCAGACCGTGCTTCCACAGCTGCAGGAAAATCCACTGGGTCCACTTATAGTAGCTGGGCTCGGTGGTGTTGATCTCCCGGTCCCAGTCAAAGGAATAGCCCAGCATTTGCAGCTGGCTGCGGAAGTTCAGAATATTGTCATGGGTTACCTTAGCCGGATGGATATGGTTTTTGATGGCATAGTTCTCCGTGGGCAGACCAAACGCGTCATAGCCCATGGGGAACAGGACATTATAGCCCTCCATACGCTTTTTGCGGGCCACCACGTCCATGGCCGTATACGGTCTGGCATGGCCCACATGGAGGCCCTGGCCGGAGGGGTACGGGAACTCAATGAGACCGTAGAACTTGGGCTTGTCTCCGCCGGTCACCGCCGCAAAGGGCTTGGTCTCCATCCATTTGGCCTGCCACTTCTTTTCAATGGCTGTAAAATCGTACTTCATTGTCTCTCTTCTTCCTTCTTATTCCGTAATCACGCCGTCCAGCGGAACCGGCGTCGCATCGTTCCACAGCCGTTCCAGATCGTAAAACTTCCGGGTCTCGTCGGTGAACACATGGACCACCAGGCAGCCGAAATCCAGCAGCACCCAGGTGCCGCTGCGATGGCCTTCCCGGCGGAGCACCGGCTCCCCCAGCTTATCCAGCGTTTCCTCCACGGCGTCGCAGAGGGTCTTGACATGGGTATTGGAGCTGCCGGTGCAGATCAAAAAGTGATCGGCCAGGGTGGAGACATCCGTAATGGCCAGCAGTCTGATATCAATGCCTTTCTTATCATACAATGCCTTGGCGGCCGCGAGAGCGACCTCTTTCGGTGTTAACAATTCCATCATCCTTCCGATGTTTTATCTTGTGTTTGCTCGCCCCTGTCTCAGGCTGCCGGTTCCAGAACGTCCACGCCGGAAGAACCGCTGCCGGGGTCCGTGGGCTCCACCGGGTCCGGCGTGGTGGTGGACGTCTCACCGCCATCCGGCGGCGTAGTTGTACCGGGGTCCGTAGTACCGGGATCCGTCGTTGTTCCCGGATCGGTCGTTCCTGGCTCCGTGGTACCGGGGTCTGTTGTGCCAGGGTCCGTTGCACCAGGATCGGTTGTACCGGGGTCCGTGGTACCGGGATCCGTCGTGCCAGGGTCCGTTGTTCCCGGATCGGTGGTTCCCGGATCGGTGGTTCCCGGATCGGTGGTGCCCGGCTCAGTCGTACCGGGATCCGTCGTGCCGGGGTCTGTCGTACCAGGATCGGTTGTGCCGGGATTGGTCACGCTGGGGTCTGTCGTCTCCGGCGTCTCCGTATCTTCCGGCTCGGTGGTGGTTGTGGAACCACTGGAGGAGCTGCCGGAAGAGCTGCCGCCGGAAGAGGAACTACCGGAGGAACTACTGCCGGAACCGCCGGAAGAACTGCTGCCGGAGGAGGAGCCGCCGCCGGAAGAATTGCCGCTGGTACGGATGTGCAGGCTGCTCAGAGAAATATCCGCGTTATAGGGATTGAAGTATTCATTGACGATTTCCAACACCTGACTGGGATACAGCGAATAGTAGGAACCGCCATTGATATACACACCGGCACCGGGCAGGGTGAAGGTCTCCATTTTGGTCATGTCGCACTTCAATGCCTCCTGGGCAAAATACAACATATTGCCCAGGGTCAGGTCCGTCTTCACATGTTTAATGGCAGATTCCACAATAGGCTGGATATTGGCCAGCGTTTTCAGGGAGAACAGCTGCTCTGCCGCCGCCTTTACAAAAGCCTGCTGGACCTCCGTCCGACGGATATCGCCGGCGGCATAACCGGAGCGGTAGCGGACTACACCAATGGCCTGATCACCGGTCAACGTCTGCTTGCCGGGATAGAGATCGATATACAGGTTTTGGGACGGGTCGGAATAGTACATTCTCTGCGGCACGTCAAAGGTGACACCGCCCATAAGGTCGATAATTTCCACAAAGGCTTCCAGATTCACTTCCACATAGCCGTCCACCTCGAAGCCCAGCATGGAGGCCAACATCTGACGCAGCGCTTCAATGCCCTCGTCCCCACCGCCAGCGCCGCCGTAGACGGAGTTAATCTTGGGAACAGAATAATTACCGTAAACCAGCGTATCACGGGGAACGCTCATCAGCGCCACGGTATGCTCCACGGTATCCATATGCGCAATCATAATGGTATCGGTCAGGAAACTGCCCTTGTCGGTACCCACCACCAGAATGTTATAGACACCATCCACCAGACTGCCCGGTGCTTCAAACTGGGCTTCCACCTCTTCCCCATCGTCATTGATATAGGTAAAGGCCGGCTTCTTCTGTCCCTGGTCCTTGGAAAGGCTGGTGCTCTGATTGGTACCAGGCCGCTCCGGCGGCTTGATCACCGCTTTGGCCACACCAACAATCACAGCCACCAACACCACCAACGCAACACCCAGCAGAATCAATCCCCGCTGGGTACCGTTGAGCCGGTGCGGCTTGCCAGAAGCGCCCGCTGCATTCGGTTTCTGCTGCGCCTTGGGCGCAGTATGCGGAGCGGGCGTCTTCTGCTGTGCCTTGGAAGGCGCTGGGCTGCTCTTGGCAGTCCGTTGGCCGCCCGTCTGTTTGGTTGTGTGTTTTCCTCCGAAAAGCTTCATTCTTTTGTCCTTTCGCTCTGTAAATAGTCTCGCGCCTCAACCGTATAACGGTCCAGGGCTTTGCCTTCACTTTCCAGCAGCGCGATGGACATCTCGAACCCGCACAGCAGCGCCGCGTCCAGGTCCCGCTCCGTCAATTCCCGGAGGGTCTCCACACCGTCAAAGCTCCGCTGGGGCTCCATATAGTCCGAAATATAGAGGATTTTCTCCATCAGGGTCATATTCGCCTTGCCGGTGGTGTGCCAATAAATGGCATCATACACTTCGTCACATTCACCGAAAATATGACGGGCCACCGCGGCTCCGGTCCTGGAATGGAGCAATTTATAATTTTCGCGCTCAAATGCGTTAGTCATAATACCATATTTTTCACACAATAGCAACTGTGCTCTTTTGCCAAGGGCCTTTGTCACATCGTGCAGAATGCCGCAGCGGGCCGCAATGGCCTCGTCGGCTCCCCACCGGCGGGCCAGCCGGGCCGCCGTCTCACAGCAGCCAATCACATGGGGGACCCGCTTAGGGTTGTGGAGGGAGAGACTGATTTTCCGCAGCTGTTCAAAGGGAAGATTTTTCCAGTTTTCCGCCGTGCCATAAAGCCCTTTCTGCCGGATATATTCCAGCAGGCGCGGCGCCAAATACGTGTCGGCACACTGAAAGTGCAGCATGCGGCGTGTTTCTGTGGAGGACATATCCTCCACCTGATTATCCAGCACCACCACTTCGGCGTCAAACTGCTTCCGGAGTTTTTTGGCCTGCTCCTGCATTTTCCCTGTCAAAGCCGGGTCCGCTGTTTCCCGATGGACCACAGCCAACGCCGCGTAACGGCAGATTTTCTCCGGCTTGTGCCAGCTGTCAAAGGACAAAAACATGTCGGTTCCCATCAGCAAATACAATCGGTCGTCGGGATACCGCTTGTGCAGCGCGTGCACCGTATCCGATGTATAGCTGGGTCCGTCCCGCCGCAATTCCTGGTCGTCGATGACCACCCGTTCCATCCCCTCTGTTGCCAGACGCAGCATTTCCAGCCGTGTCTCGGCGTCAGGCGATCCGGACTCCAGTTTCTTGTGGGGCGGCGCCAGAGCCGGGATCAGGATCAGTCGATCCAAGTCCAACGCCCGCACCATTTCCCGCATGGCCAGTGTATGGCCCACATGGGGCGGATTAAAGCTGCCGCCATATATACCGATTCTTCCCATACCACACGCCCCCAATTCTTAAAATTTGGTACCGCCTCCGGCGGTTTCCTTATTTTCTGCGTTCCTTGGCCGCGGCAATGGCGGCTTCTTTGAAATAGGCGTTGCGCTTCTCCCGCTCTTTTCTGGCCTTCTTGCGGCGGGCCTGGACACCGGCCCGGACAGGGTTGACCTTCTTGGCCGCTTTGGCCTTGGCCTTCTCCTTGGCCCGCTCCGCCTGGCGCTGGGCCTCCAGCTTTTTGGAAAACCGGTAGATGACAAACTTGGAGCCTACGCACTGGATACCGTCAGCGCCGGTGGCTTCACAGATGGCGTCGGACACCTCCCGGGCGCTCATCATCGCCGTCTCCAGAACCCGGCCCTTGACCAGTTCCCGGGCGTCCAGCAGCGTTTCCGCTTGGGCGATGACGTTTTCCGTCACGCCGCCTTTGCCCACCATCAAAACCGTGTCCAGCGTATTGGCCTTGGAGCGCAGCTCCGCCCGTTCCTTACTTGTCAGCATATTGTAACTCCTTGTTTAATTGTTCTGTAAACCGTTCCAGAGCTTTGGCTCTGTGCGAAATCTGATTTTTTTCTTCGGCGGGCAGTTCTCCGAAGGTCTGCCCCAGGGACGGCACCAAAAAGATGGGATCATAGCCGAAGCCGCCATCTCCCCGGACTTCTCTGGTGATAATGCCTTCACATTCACCCCGGACCTGAATCTCCCGGCCATCCGGGAAACAGGCGGTGATGACGCTGACGAACCGGGCGGTCCGCCGGTCATCGGGCACCTGTTCCATATTTTTCAGCAAATAAGCCGTCCGGGCCGCGTCGCTGTCCAGGCCGCCGTATCGGGCCGAGTAAACGCCGGGTGCACCGTCCAGTGCATCCACCACCAGGCCGCTGTCATCGGCAATGGCCGGCAGGCCGCTGGCCTGCATCACCGCCATGGCCTTGAGACGGGAGTTTTCCTCGAAGGTCGTGCCCGTCTCCTCCACCTCCAGGTCAATGCCCACCTGGGACTCCAGCAGCACCTCCACCGGTGTGTCCCGCAGCATGGCCTGCAATTCCCGCAGCTTTCCTTTATTCTTACTTGCCAATACCAGTTTCATACCAGTTCCCCCAGTACCGCCTTCTGCATGGCGTGGAGCTCAGCGTTGCCCTTGGCGCACAGTCGGACCAATGCTTGCTGCTCCTCCAAGGTAAAGGGCCGTTCCTCGCCGGTTCCCTGCAATTCAATCATGCGGCCATCGTCACTCATAACGCAGTTTAAATCCACCATGGCGTTGGAGTCTTCCTCATAGCACAGGTCCAACAGCAGTTCATCATGGACAATACCGGCAGATATGCCCGCCACATAGCCTTTGAGGGGCATGGCCTCAATCTTCCCCTCCTCCAGCAGCTTGCGGCAGGCCAGAGCCAAGGCCACAAAACCGCCGGTAACAGAGGCGGTGCGGGTACCACCGTCGCCCTGGAGCACATCGCAGTCGATGGTAATGGTGTGTTCTCCCAACAGCTCCAGGTCCACAGCGCTGCGGAGCGCACGGCCAATCAACCTCTGAATCTCTGCGCTTCTGGGAGCCAGCTTCAATTTACTGACATCCCGCTTGGTCCGTTCCCGATTGGCCCGGGGCAGCATGGAATACTCTGCTGTAATCCATCCGCCGGACTGTACGTGGGGCGGCACCCGCTCTTCCACCGAAGCGCAGCACAAAACCATGGTATTGCCCATCTCAATGAGACAGCTTCCCTCGGCAAATTTGGAAAAGCCTGTGGTCAGCTTCACCGGCCGGATGGCGTCGTTGGTTCTTCCATCGATTCGCATGGTGACCCTCCTTTAAATCAGCGCGTCTACAAATGCACGGGCGTCAAAGGGCATCAAATCGTCAATCTGCTCGCCGACGCCGATATACTTCACAGGAATTTGCAGCACATCGGCCACAGCGATGACAATGCCGCCCTTGGCCGTACCGTCCAGCTTCGTCAGAACCATGCCGGTGACACCGGCAATCTCCTGGAACTGCTTGGCCTGAATGAGGCCGTTCTGCCCCGTGGTACCGTCCAGCACCAGCAGCACCTCTTTGTCAGCCTCCGGCAGTTCCCGCTCCAGAATACGGGCAATCTTGCCCAGCTCGTTCATAAGATTCTGCTTGTTGTGGAGCCGTCCCGCCGTATCACAGAGAATGATATCAGTGCCCCTGGCCCGTGCCGCGGCGATGGCATCATAGACCACCGAGGCCGGGTCGGCGCCCTCGTGCTGGCGGACAATCTCCACACCGCTGCGCTCTGCCCAGATTTCCAGCTGGTCGGCCGCGGCGGCCCGGAAGGTATCAGCAGCGCACAGCAGGACCTTTTTCCCCTCTTCCCGCAGATGGTTGGCCATTTTGCCGA